>PLZT01000003.1 GCA_003152255.1 Methylocystaceae bacterium
AAATCGCATTTATTTCAGCGCCGGAGAGCCCCCGGTTATACATACGAACGTCGTTAATATAGCCGTTAGTAATTTCACCAACTGGAGTAGCGCCGTTATCCGCTCCAATCATCAACGGCTGACCAACCGTATATCCTATCGGCCCGGTAAACGAGGTTGAACCTACCTTAACTCTATCAAAATATAATGTTTGCACGCCTCCCGCATAGGTCACGGCGACATGATGCCACGTTCCCACAAGAATGGTTGGAACCGTGGCCGTAGCTGAAACATAAGAAGATGATACTAAATCATATTCTATAACTGTCGCGCTATTTATTCGGAGAATGAAACTAAGATATGGGGCAGTCCATACTGCCGCACTACGCGGCATGGATATTATGGCAGCGTAGTTTGGGCCGCTAGGTATTACATTTAGCTTAAACCACGCGGTTAAGGTTATATTAGCAGGTTGCAGTGTTGCATTACTTGGGACAGTGACGTATTGATTAGAACCGGCCCCACCAAAAAGAAGCGACTCGCCAACAATGCCTTGAGCCGGTGAAGCGCCCCCTACTATACTGCCGTTATTACTATTCCCACTCCAGTCGGTCCCTGTTCCATCAACGCACCAGCGCCCGACTAATCCGTTCTCATTATCGAGCGGAGCTGTCGTGAGAACGCTAAATTTGCGCGGCGTAAAAATCGGCATTTACGCCACCGAGCGATTATACGTGCGATAATCCATCGTGTTGCTCGATGGCAACGTGGTGCCGGATTGGTTCCACAGAACGCACTTGAACGTGCCCGGCGGCAAAACTATTCGTTGAAATATACCAGCGATAGTCGTTGAGGCGGCTGCCGCGAAAGAGATGTTAGGACAAGCCGAATAGTTCCCTGGGGGTGGACCGACCGCCGCCGAACTAAATCGACCGTCACCATACGTCGCCCCATCATGCAGAAGCGGGTATAGGAAAAGCGAAAGGAAGTTAGGCGCGGCGGTTGTTTCGGTCGCGCCGGCGATAAAATCCACATCCATGAATATATCGAGAGACGTTCCATTCGTAATGGCCACGCTGCTCAGAATGGCGTTGCCATTTGCGAGACTGTTTATCTCGGTCCCGAACGCCGCGCCCCAGGGGAGCCCTTGGCCAGAGCCACCTATCCATTTTTCCATCGCCATTATGTTAATCCTCCAGGAGCGGCGCTAAGATCGGACATGCCGACAGGTGAACTAAGTCCACCCCCGCCCTGCGCGACCGTGGCCGACCACCAAGGCACGGGGTTCGCGGCGAGCGCGAGCAGCGCCGCCACATCGCTTAACGAAATCCCGCTCGCCGCGTCGCTCGCGACAGCATTAAGCATCGCAGTGATCGCGGCCATCCCCGCGCTAGTGGACGTTTTGAAGGCGGTAAATTGCGACGACTGCATCAACGCCGCGAACTGCGCGCCGGCCGATTGAGCGGTCGTTAGCGCCCCCCCCGCCGCCAAGGAGGCCAGCGCCTTTTGCCCGTAGACAGCGAGAGCGGCCCATTTCCCCTCATTCGCGAGGAACAGCACGGCATCCGCGACGGGAACATCGACGTTCGGCCCCGCGACGGTCAGTGCATTGACCGCCGCGAGTTTTTGCGCGGTCGTGAATCCAGGATTGGCCGTTGTTATCGTCGCCCATTCGGCTTTTAGTGCTGTGTAGTCAACCATCGGTGAGCCATCCCTCGATCTTTGTGGAAAGGCGTCAGGCCAAGGATAGCGTGAGCTGGCTCGTCGAGAAGGAAGCTGTCACGTTCGCCGGAATGATCTGCTCGATGATCGGCCGCACCATGCCGTCGCCGGTTCCCGTCGTGTTGACGCCGACATTGAAAGTGCTGCCCGAGACGCCCGCCACCGTAAGCGGTCCCGCCCAAGAGCCGCTAGTCGTCGGCAGCGTGCCGCCGAATTTGCTCGTGACGACCGCGTAGGTGACGGTCGAAAACGACTGGTCAGTCACCGTCAGCACGCCAGGCGACGCGAGGGTGCAACTGAACGGCGACCACTTGCCGGCGCCGAGCCAATCCCACATCTGGAGATTGCCGACGGTCAAGGCGTCATAGAGGCCCCATGCCAGCGCGGTTCCCCATCCGCCCGTTCCCGCTTGCGCGAGGCCGATCACAGCGCCGGAGTTCGTAACCTGCGCGGGGGTTGTCGCCGGCTCCGCGCCGCTTGATGCAGAAGCCGCCGGCCATGCGGAGAATTGCAGACTGTCCGTCGACCCCGATCCGGCGTTGGCCGCGTTGGCAGTCAGCGTCAGCACCGTGGTGATATACGTTAACACCGTGCCGATCTGCTTGCTGTTGGTGATGTCGTAGACATTCATCCCCGGCACGATCCAGGGATAACCCGAGACGTTGGGCATCGTGATGGTCGCCGCGCCGGTGGAAATAGCGCCCGCCGCCGTGATGGCTCCAGCCACCTGCACGCGAGCATAGCCGGTTCCGGAGACCTCAGTTCCACCAGTCCCGGCGTCGGAAGTCGGCGCGGTAGTGAATAGCGCGAGAAATCGGTTTCCGATGGCAGGGAACGGCTGTTGACCGCTTGCGAAGTTTAGTGCTGCCTGTGCCAAGAAATCGCTGCATCCAGCCATGTCGTATTTCCTTTTTTTGGGATTGATCTAAGCGATTGTCGTCAGTTGTAAGTCCAACTCACGCCGTCGCAGAACACTTTTCGCTTCGCGGCTCCGGTTGCCGATACCGCGACGCCGTAGCCTGACACACTCACCGCGACGCCGTTGCTAACCACCTGAGTTGACCCAGCAAATGTGCTGCAAGGATTTAAGTTTGCGATCAAAACCGTATTATAAATATACCCGCCTGCAACTGTCGCATCGACGTAAAGGAAAGCGCCGGAGAATGCGTTGCCAGTAAGGCTTGGCAACCCCGCAATAGAGACAGAAGTTGGTCCTATTGAGAGAGCCTTAACTGTCCCACCCTCAGCGGGATTCGAAGGGTTCACATTATACGGGTCGGTGGAGTTTCCGCAACTTCCATTTGGACTATTTTGATAATAGCCGGAAAACGTAGAATTGTTGCTGTCGTTGCAGTTTAGCACAACGTCAGTATAAGCAGTCCCACTTTCGTATCCCTCGTGGGTTTCGCCGATGTAATAACTTCCAAGCGTCCCGCCCTCGAAAAGTCCGTATCGCAAACTGGTGTTATAAAACGCTCCAACAGAAAGCGACGAGCCCGTGTTGTTCCCGCCGACCCATCGTCCGACTATGGAGCGCTCGCTTCCGAAACCGTAATCACGGCTATTGTCGCAATTGTCACTGCCATTAGCCGAGCACGACATTTGCAGCCCGACTGGCCAACCAATCGAATAGACATTATGGCTTTGACCAGAGGCCCGCCGCTTAAACGATGCCGGGACCAGCCACATCTTTCCGCTGCCGGAGGTGTGCGTTTTCGTGGCGAGCGTCGCCGCGTCCAGGTAGGCGTTGTCCATCGTGATAGTTTGGGCGCCTACCGAGCCCGACACCGTGTTGACGGTCGTGCCGTAAGGAAATGCGTCGGACCAGATCAGATCGCCCGGGAGAAATAGATAGGGGCCGCCCGTCGTGGTGACGGTGGCGCTGCCCGTGGTCGTCGTCACCGTCGAGGCCAGTGCGGCCGGCAGGCGGAAAAGATACGCGGATTCGTAAACCGGCGTCGCGGTAGTGGCAAAACCCGTCGCGAGAGTGACTGACGTTCCGCTGACCGAAGCCAGATAGGCGCCGGGCGGCGTCAATAATGCCACATCTGTTTTGGTCCCACCCAGCATAATTACGCCGTCGCCCGCGCCGAAAAATGGAATAGTCAGACTGGTTGTGGCGAAGGAAGCGACCGCTGGAATAACCGTGATCCCGGACGTGATCGGCCCTGAACTCGCAAATATCCCGAGAGAAACGATCGCACACCCGCGAACATCGACGGTCGAGCCATAATCCTCGATCACGCCATCGACGCCCGCCGCGAAAACCAGGTGGACATTATCGGCGCGAAATCCGCCGCCGCCGCAGTCGATATTCAAGCCGAGATCCTCAAGGCCCAAAGACCCCGAAAAATAATACTCGACAATATTTGTGGTCGTCGGAGAATTCAGCGAGAACATCCCCACCGGAGCCGTCGCCATCCATGCCGCGCCCGCAGCGTAGTTGTCAGTCCCGCCGGGTGTGAAGATGGCGCGCAAGTCAAAGGACGGCTGCTTGAGCGACGCCACGACATTGGCCCCTGGCACAATTCCAGAGACGGTTGTTCCCAAGGCGGCGTAATAGGCGAGGTCTCCAAGAGGCGCGCTCGACACAGTGCCGCTGCCACCACCGCCGCCACTTGGCGTCGCGCATGTCTGAGGCGAACTGAGTGTTGACCAAGTGAGAAATTGGCCTGCCGGACAAACCGCTGAAGGGGCAGCCAGAAGATTGCTCGCCGTGTTTGGAGCGCCGGCCAGCAGGGTAGAAATTCCAGAGCCCAAACCGCTCCCGGATTGTCCCATGATCGTGATGAGCGACGTATCAGCCGGCGCGCGCTCGGAGCTTGTCCCGTTCCCGAGAACGTGGCCACTTTTTAACGTTTCCTCGGCGCGAATTGGCGCTTGACCGAGCGCGAACACTATCGAGGCAAGAAGAAGACGTTTTATCATCATGCCGACCACCAACCACCGGAGCTTAATGGATAGAATGTCCGCGCCGCGTAATCCACGTCGATCACCGCGAGCCCATTCGCCGCCGCCGCCGCCGCCGACAAGCCATCGATCGTTTCCCCCGAAGCCGGAGCAATCGTGATGTTGTTGGTGTTGGCGAGGCCCGATAGGTCTTTGACGATGATCGGCAGGCCGCTGCGCCCTGCTGAAGCCAAAAGTTGAATCGTAACGGCTCCGGCGGGCGACGGGTTAATCAGCAGCGCCATGTCGGTCGATAACACCGTCGTCGTCCCCGAGCTTGTAATCTGGCGATAGGAAACGCTGGCGGCCGGTCCCGTCGGACCGGTTGGTCCTGCTGGCCCCGTCGCTCCGGCTCCCGTGGCGCCCGTTGGTCCGGCTGCGCCCGTTGGGCCGGTTGGGCCTGTCGCACCACCGCCTGGACCAGTTGGACCGACCGCGCCCGTGGGACCAGTCACTCCAGATCCAGTTGGCCCCGTCGCTCCATTGGCTCCAGCAGAACCGTTGGTCCCATTTGTGCCAGAAGCTCCTGTAGCCCCGGCCGCGCCCGTTGGGCCAGTGGGGCCGCCGGCAGGGCCAGTCGGGCCAGCAGGACCAGTTGGTCCTGTCGATCCTGATCCTGATCCCGATCCCGATCCAGCTAGTCCTTGCAGTCCTCGCGGCCCAGGAGGCCCCGTGGGACCCGTGGGACCTGTCGGGCCGCGTTGTGCGCTTGTTGAAGATGCGCTGGCAGTTGGAGTGGATGGCGGACCGGAAACGCGATAAGTTTCTTGCATTCGTTCGCCCCAAATCAGTATGCGAAGCAGGAAACCTCGATCACGTCATTCGCCACGAAAGCCGTCGCGACAATTGAAGTGTTGTAATTAGTGATTGTAATACTAGTCGATGAGCTTGCTGTTAGTTTTTGCCTCGCAATTGATGTCGTCGCAGTGGTGACATCCTGCGCAAAGCAATTCCAGCCAGTGGCTGCGGCAGGCATCGTGACGCTGCATGCACTCGGCGGCCCCGTCGACCCAATCGTGATACGGAATGCGCCAGTGCCATTGTTGGCGCTGATGCTCGGGCTTCCAGACCCGCATGTTCCGATAGTCGGCGCGGTCTTGGATTCCCATAGATTATCGAAGCCGAGAACGGTTATCGCGCCAAAGATTGTCAGCGATGATGCAGTGACCGTCGAATTGAGCGTTGCCCCGGAGAGCGTCCCTGCCGGCGCGACGACCGCCGCTGTGCTCTGCGCCGTCACCTGTCCCTTGCCGTTGGTCGTCAGCACGGGGATCGCGGTGGATGAGCCAACTGAGCCCGAACCGCTATTGACATTCGCTAGCGTCGTAGCACAGCTTCCCGCCGAACTCGTGATATCGCCATTAAGCGCCGACGTGTTCGCGCAAGGAAGATCTCCGACGACGGTCGACGCGCCGAGATTGAGTGTAAAACCAACACCAGTCGCGCCGCTTGAAAGCGTGCCTGTGCCGGTGATGGCCTCAAGAGGTGTTACCGGAATACTAGCGTTCCAGCTGCTTCCGAGCGCTATCGTTCCAAGCGCGTAAGGCACTCCGTCAGAGCCATAGACATAGATCGTCTGATTGGTCGTGTCATAGGTAAGGTTTGGCGTGACATAAGTGTCAGCCGCAGCCGGAGCCACCAATCCGAGAAGCAGCGCGACAGCAAGAAAGATATTTTTCATGGTCCCGCCTAAATCAAAATTGAGCCATTACCCACTTGCGCCCATGCCAGCGCCGTCGCGTCATAGGCAAATTCGATCCATTGATTTTGCAGCAACGGGAATCCATTGACGACAAACGAATAGATGCCGAGCGAATAGGGCGAAACGATTCTGAATTTAGCGCCCTGATATGCGTTGTTCGGCGAAAGGCTGATGACGACATTGCCGGTCAGCTGCGCCGAGAAATTCTGGATGTTCGCGTCGACCAGCGGCGTCAATGTCACTCCGCCATAGGAGATCGCGCGCTTGAGGTAGCTATCCTCGCGCACGCGGGTCCAGACGCCGCCGGCCGAGACCAGCACCGCCGGGCCGCCGCCCGCATCCGCGCAAATGATTTCGTCGCCATCCCCGATCGGAATCGGCAATCCCGCCGCGAGCGTGAATGACGCCAAGATCGGCGTTGGCGTCGTCACATCCATCGTCCTTGTGATGCCTTGAGTCCAGGTGATCGTGCCGCCGAACAGATAGACGATAGTCGTCCCATCATACGATTCCCAGCGCATGTCGAACACATAAGGGTCCGCACCTGGTGGAGTGATGAAATTCTGAAAATCGCCAATCTGTCCGAACATCGTCAGCACGCCGCCGGCGCCCGATAGGAATGCTCCGGAGACCGTCGATCCAGATGTCGAGCAAGCCAGCGCAAACAAATTTCCGACCGTTCCGCCGTTGCCATAAATGACGAAGAGCGACGGGCCGGCAGCGGCATAATTGCAGAGCGATATTTGAGCGTCGAGGCTTCCGGTCAGGAATTCGAGCGCGTTGATCATGGTCTGGCTGAGATTTCCGCCGATCATGATCTGGTTCGCCGAAAGCGCACCGGTCTGGATTCCAGATTGGCTCGATCCCATTGTGATTGGCGCACCGCCGACCACCGCCGCGATTTGGAAGCTACCACTTTCGATCAGGCTCGGCAGGACGAAATAACCCACGCCGACCACGAGGGGCGACGGCAGGGTGCCGTTGGTGCCAAAAATCAAGGGATCGTTTGGCGTCAACCCGTGATTGGCCCAGATAACCGTCGTCGGCGCCGTCGCGGTCTGCACGCCGGATTGGACGCCGATCATCGTGATGTCGGCGTTCCCAGCCAGCGCGCCCGCCACCGTGGCGGAAAGCGTGAATGTGTTGATCGTTATCGCCGCCGAGGAAACATAATAGGTAACGCCCGGCGCTAGGCCACCCGGCAGGCCCTCCGTCGTCGTCAGGACGATTGGCGTTCCGGCGGGCAGGCCGTGATAGTTCCAGGTGATTACGCCAGGCGCGCCGATGCTGATCGTGACGACGGCGGAAGGCGCCAAGGTAACGACGTTGCCGGCGACGGCGGTTTGAGCGCCGGATTGCTGCGGCGTCGGATTGGTGATGATCTGCGCGCCGCCCGGCGTCAAGCTGAGATAGAAGGTATTGGTCTCGAGCAGGATCGCGCAAACATAATAGACCGGACCCTGGCTAAAACCGCCTGGAAGCGTGCCCGTCGTGTAAAGATTGATCGGCGTATTCGCGCCAAGGCCGTGCGCGGCCCAGATGATCGTTCCCGGAGCGCTCCCGGTGATTGTCCCGCTCGGCGATCCAGACGTTGCGATGCTGTTCGTTCCCGCCAGCGCATGCGCGTAGGTGTCAGCGATCTGAAACGCGTTCGCGCCGTAGCCCGTCAGGCTGATGTAACAGATCGTATTGGAGACGATGCCTGTGGGAAGAGTGCCGGTCGACGTGAAGCGAACCGCCGTCCCAATCGGCAGGCCATGTCCTGTCCATGTGACGACGCCAGGCGTCGCGAGGCTCATCGTTACGGTCGCCGATGGCGAGATGGTGACTGGACTACCCGCGGCCACGAATTCGACCGATGACGCGCCGAGCTGCAACGTGTCGCCAACCGCGGGATTTTGCGTGAAGTTTACCGCGCCATTGGCGTTCGTCTGCAGGAGCGACAAATTTCGACGGTCAGTCGACCATTCGTAGTAGACGATTGGATCGTCAACCGCCGCCCGCATGTGCGCGCGGAACTTACCGGAGCCAGGCGGATAAAGATCACTCCAGGGAGTCATCACGCGCGAATAAACGAAACTCGCAGTATTGCACGCGAGAATATCAATAATGTCCATCGCCTACCCCGCCGATCGCCGCGAAAACGCTCGGACGCGCTAGACCCAGCCCGCCAGGACCGCGCTGGCGCCGCCGACCGTGCCGCGACATCCCCACGGCAGCGAGGCGCGCCGGTCGAACGAATTGCCGATCGGGAAGTATTGCGTTGACGGCAATTGGAAATATCCGGCCGAATTGATCGTCACCGCGCCGCCATTGGCTGCCGCCGCCGCCGCGACGCCGAACACCGAGCTTTTGTCGATCTTTTGACAGCCGACGATGAGCTGCAGCGTTCCAACGGAAAAATAGCTCGTGAAGATGACGCCATCGCCGCCGCCGCAGCATGGAGCTGGGCAACTCATGTCGCTAGCCGTCTGCGGCTGTTGGACAATAATGCCGACCGGCAGGTCGTATGAAACGGCCCAGTTCATGCCACCCTGCGAAACGCCGAAGGATTGTCCACCGCTTCGCGACCATTGGATGTTGATTGCCCCAGGAGGGAGCACGCCATTCGACGGCGGAGACCCAAATACCGTCGAAACATATGTCCCGTTGAAATGCGTATTCTTCACGCCGACCGCATCGGAGAACGACAGCTGGTTGTGGACCGTCGCGCCATTGTTGAAATAACGCGAGAACACGACCGATGAGCCGCTCCAATCGAGATAGATGTTCACGACGCCAGTCTGACCGGACGCCAGGCTTGGCGCCGTCGTGTCGAGAACCACGTTCTGCTGGAGGCAGTTCCCGTTGAAATCGAAGAACGATCCATAGGTGTTCGGCTGAGCATTGAGCGCATGACCGATGCAGAATCCAGCCGGCGTGATGCAGATCGGGTTCGCGACGGCGGCGTCATGGTAGCTCGCGCCGATGTCGACTTTCTTGACCAGCGCGCCGAGATACGAACACACATGCGCTTTCGAATAGGTGTCGGTGTCAGGGAGCATCCAGACGAAATTGTTCTGCGCCGGCGTGCCGGGATTGCTGTTCAGCTCGAACAGTCGATTTTTCGGCGGATGAACGAGGCCGAGATCTGGCTGCGCGAAATAGGTCGTTCCGGCGCACGGCATCTGCGGCCCCCACGTGATGGAGCCGGCCGCCGTGATGCGATAGATTTTGTGCTTCGTCGCCGTAGGATCATAGCATCCGACCAGGAAATCACCGTTCGCGCATGGGGTCGCGATGTGAAAGCCACCGTTGCCGAAGCTATCGATCGAGATGTTGGAGCCGACCAATGCTCCAGTAGACCCGTTGATAATCTGGCCAAGGAACGCCGATGAAGTCGCCCAGCCAAGATGGAAGTTCCCGCCGATGAGCGCGCATGCCGAATGCCACGGCACCTTGCCTGACGTAACGACGCTTGTCGAAAGCGTAAGGATTGATCCAATCATCACGCCGAACTGCGTGAATGTCGCGCATTTCATCGTTGCGCTGGTATGCCAAATCAGTGAGAAGTTCCCGCCAATTAGCGGCAGAACCTCCGGGAACGTCGTGCATGTGTCTGTGGCGATGCTGAACGGAGGGCAAAGCTCTGAACCATTCGCCGCGTGGATGCGGAAACCTACGCCGATCGACCCGCGACAATGGATCGGGGTTATGAAATATCCGCACGGCAATCGCACGGGATGACCGCATGAAAATGCCGTCGTGCAAGTGCTCGCAAATACGAGATCAGTGATTGGCGCGATGACCTCCAACACGATCGGGACCGTGCCATCCGAGTTGAGGACGTTCCAAGGCAAGGACGGATCGGCTCGCCGGATCGCGCCGGAATCGTGAAGGCAGGTCAGTTCGCCGGAACCGATGGCGCCCGTGGCATAAGCGTTGATCGTGCCTGTGGCAAGGAAGCCAGGATTAAGTGTGGTATCCGGCTTGCTTATGAACTGAGTGATGGCAGCCTCCTATATCTGGATGTTGTATTCTAGGCAGCCTTAAATCATTAGGCCGATAACGGATGCGCTGATGCCGACCGCGCCCGTGTAAACAAAGACCTGATCGCCGGTCAAAAGCGGAATGCCGCCCTTTTCGAGCATCTGGTTCCCGTCGAGAGGTTGCTGGTAGACAACCCAATGCTGGTTTGCCGGAGAGCCTGTGCCGCTTGGCACTACAGCGATCGAGACCGAGATTGGGCTCGCCGTCCTATTCGCAAGCAACACGTTCACGGTCGCAGCCGCCGCCATGGTTGCGACACTCGTGTTCGTGCTGGCCGGAACGTCGGATTGACCAAGGATGCTCATCTACTAGAACCTTTCGCGGACAGCGGGTTAAGATCGCTCTTCAAAAACTCAACGCCATTGGCGTCAAAATGCTCCACAGCAATTTTATCCTTACGTGTGCCAATTAGGAGGACGTTGTATTTCCCCTTCAGCTCGAAAGTTGCATGGAGCAATGTCAATTCTTCATTGACCGCACCGTAGCCGCGCCCGAAAGAATCGACGGAAGAGATCCAAACCTGGGGGTTCTCGTTCAGGTATTTCCAGTAGTCTGGCAGATCCAGCGATAATGTTTGGTTGTCTTCGTCGGCTTCCATTAAGAAACGATAGATGTTGTCCCCACGAGTGGGACTTTCAACGAAGCAGTGTCGTAGCCTGTGTGTCGCGGTTTTTGCCGGATCGGGGTGATCGATCAGGAACGAACCAGACCCTTTCGACACCGATCCCGTAACCGTCAAATTTCCGGCAACGGTAAACGAACCAGTCGGCGAAAAGTTGCTAGGGCTGAAGTAACCTTTGGCTGTAACCCATGCCTGGGTGGCATAGCTCGATAATGCACTCGTCACGTAAGTCGTGGAAGCAATATTATTGTAAGTCGCCCAATTGTTACACCATGCAGTGGTGGCGATCTGATTGGAGCTATTGGTATTCGACGCCGTTGGCGCGGTGGGGGTCCCGGTTAGCGCGGGCGAGGCTAGCGGGGCATAACCGGCGCTCGACGTGGCGTATCCTTGGCTTGTGACCCACGACTGAGTGGCGTAGGTGGAGAGACTGGCGATAGTGGCGTAGACGGTCAAACTAGAGATCGGTGCATAGGTAGAAGCAGCCACGCTGGTAGTCAGATAGGTGTTGCCCCCAAGAGCCGTCCACGCGGCTCCGGTGGTCGCGGCTTGAAGGATCGAAAGGCCAGTCGCTCCCGGTGTCGCTAGACCAAACGCTGTCAGCCACGCGCTGGCGTTGGTTAGAGGCATAAGCGTCCCGGAGAACGTGCTCGGGGCGAGGCTGCTCGCACTCGCCGCCGCCGCGATCGCACTGATTGCCGCCGATGTGGCGCTGCCCGACGCCGCCGCGGCGCTGCCCGACGCGGCGCTGGCGTCCGCAATAACGGCAAGCGCGGTCGCGACAACAGTCGCCGCCGCCGCAGCCGCCGCCGAGGCGCTGCTTTGCGCCGCTGTCGCGCTCACCGCCGCCGCGGTGGAAGCAGTCTGCGCGGCCGTTAGCGCTGAATTTACTTGCGCCGCAAGATTCGTGATGACTTCAGAGGTGATTGATCCACCAAGCGCGCCGCCGGTGACAACCGCCTGAGTGATCGACTCTTGCGCTGCCACGATGATGTTCGCCGCGGTTTGCGCCGCTTGAGCCGCTGCTGCCGCCGCTGCTGCGCTGGACGCCGATTGCGCCGCCGCCACCATAGACGCCGAAAGCTTCGCTTGTGCCGCCGTGAGCGCGTCGGCGAGCGTCGGCGACATCGGGTTCGCGTCGGTCGAGTCGGGCGTCGCGCCGACAGTAAATACCGTGTCCGCGCACATCAGAGCTGCCCCGCGAAAAATAGCAACCCGGCGCTCGGAAGCCTAATCGGAACCCAGATGTTGCTACCGATGTTTTCGTAATAGACGCTGGTCGCGCTCGAACCAATAACCGACGTTTTGGGATAGGATCGATAAACCCAGGCCGTCCCGTTCCATTGCGCCAATTGCCCGACCAGCGACGCCCAGGCGCCAGACGCACCGATCGGAATGAGATAGGTGTCTCCAGTTGATGGTGATCCTGGCGGAGATGCGACCACTTCCGAGTTTACGGATATCCAATATGGACGAAATGGCCCCGTGATATCGTCGATGCCTGCTAGGCCGCCGGACGCGAGCGTTTGCGGATTGAGAAGCTGCGCCTCCACGCCATCATAGACGATGAGCGCCAGCGTGCCGCCGACGAGATCGCCGGCTTGCAGCGGATGGCCCGCGCCGCGCGTGATATTGACGGTTGGGAAAGTTGGGCCGCCGATCGCGCTCGTTACCGAGATCGTGACGGTCGGGTTAGTGTTGGTGATCGCTGGCTTGATGGTGATAGGAAGGCTATTCGACCACGCCGCGCCCACGGTGTCTGTCGTCGTCACGATGATCTGATTGACCGTCGCCGAGCTGTCTTGGGCATAGTGCCAAAGGCTGTCCGGGCCAGGATATGCGAGCGATCCGGGAACGCTGATGAGCTGGAATTTCGTTCCGTCGAACGCGATCAGGATGAGACCATTCGCGACGATATCGTTTGGCGAAAGGGCCGCGCCGGTGATGCGCGTAAGCGGAACGGTTCCGATGCCGGAGACATTGACCGTCGTGGCCGCCGTGCAATTATTCCCGACAACCACGATGAAAATCAGCGGTATTTCGTAGGCCGTGACAATTGGATCTGGATTGATCACGAGATTGTTGATCGAGCCCTCGTCAACGCAAACTGGAATTTCGCCGAGCAGCTTGATCGCCTGCAACAGCTGCGTCAGATCGTCGTTGCTTGGCGTGAGCCCGGCGCCAGCGATGGCGTTGGTGATCTCCCTTTGGGGAAATTCGATCGCGGTGGCGGGCGGGATTGAGCCGGGCGTCCCGGTTACGGGATTGCCCAAAATATAGGGCGCGTTCGGATTTGAGACGCCAAATGGTTGATTATATTGCATTTTTTATGGTGTCCCCGCCATCGCGCCATTAAGCAGCACGCCGCTATAGTCAAATTGCAAGGCGGAATGCGCTGGTTTAATTCTAGTTAGAAGGCACTCGAGGTCCGTATAAATTCCGACGATCAGCATCGGATCGATTCCGCACTGGCCGGAACCACATCGAAACCACGAAAGACGCGGCTGCAACACCAAAACCGTCCACCATTGCCGCATGCTCGTCGGCCCAATTTCCCAGCGAAAATTGCTGCTGACGCCGCTCAGACCTGTCGTATCGCCGACCTGAGAAATGCCGCACATAAAAGGCGAATGCTCAAGAACCTCGATCTGATAGCCAATGTTCGCCGCCGTCGCGACCATGAACTGCGGGTCTTGCGCGCCGAGCATAGTGACCCGCGCGACCAACGCGGTTCGGCGATCGGCAATCGTCAGTGGCTCGGCGAGACAGGAATCCGGCAAACCAAATGCCTGCTCCCAATCGGGGAGCATCTGCGTCGTGTAGCGCGGGTCGGTCTCTATCCCGAGCAGATCGGCGGCGCTGCCATCAACGCTCGGCCCAGGGTTCGCCGCGGACTGCCCCCAAATCCCACAGAGCCCAAGCAGAAGGTTTTGCAGAACCGTTCCGGGTTCTGTCGGCCATGCGGAGCCCTGTGGAAGGAGCGACGTGAGCGCGGTCGCGTAGTCCGTATCGCTCCGGCGGATCGCGTCGGAAGGGGAGTCAGCCAAGAGAAATGCTTCCTAGCGTTGCGATGCTCGACGGGGTGGGCATCACGTGGTCACAGGGCATCACGAGGTCAAAGTAAGCGACGCCAGCCGCATTGAACACCGCGTCGCTCACCCATGCCGCATAGATCGTTTGCGCCGGGACTGGCGACCCATTGACAGCTTGCGCCGGCGCGCCTTGAGCCGCCAGCATCGCCTGAACGCTGGCCGCGATATTGGCCATCGTGCCCGAGTCCGTGGCGTTGAGATTTTTGAGCGTGAAAGAAATCGGCTCCGGGATCGGCGCGACGACGAAGCAGTCGATCGCCGTCACGGGCCGCTTTGAATTGAGATAGGTCTGCACCGCCGCGACATCGGTCTGCGTCGGGAACCCGCCAGACGCCGCGCGAAGATCATCCATCATGAACCGCACGGTGACGGTTCCTGGTCCCATCTCGGTCGGCGAACACCATGCCCGCGTCACGCCGGGGACGCCGAGCACCCATTCCACGTAGTCCGAGGCATCGCCACCCATCGGCGGCTGACGGATGCGCAGCAACAGCCGCGCGCGCAGCTCGTCGTCGGTTTCCTCATCAGCCCCGCCGGTCAGCGAGATGACCGTCGCCGCACCGTTTAGCCCAGCGATGGCCGGGCTCCATCCAAGCACGATTCCAGGAGCCTGATCGCCAGCCGCGCCGCCCGACAACGCGACGATTGGGACCGTCGTCGCGGTGATGCCGACCGTCGTCTGCTGCGTCGCTTGATAGGTCTGGCCTCCTGGCGCGACAAGCTGCGCCCCGAGTGGGACAATCAGCGCCGAGCCAGCTATCGCCGTTACTGTCCCACTGGCCAGCGACGCCGGCTTGCGGCCGCCGCCGAATTCGTTGGTCAGGAAAATGTCGGCCCACCGGTCAAGCCAGTCGGTCGCTGTATCGGGCATTACCTGCGTTGCGACATATTGCAGATACATGAACACAAGGAACGCCATGCCAGCGTTCGAATCCGCCAGAACACGCGCGATCGAATTTGGAACGAGCGGTGCGGAATGCAAATTCGCGACGATGTTGTCGCGGTTCTGCGAACGAAGCTGGTCNNCGCCTGAAAATTAAGAGCGATAGACGCCTTCGGCCCGCGATATATCGTAACGCATGCGCTGATGGACTGGCTGCTAGTCTGCCGCGCCGTCACGGTGAATTGCGAACATATTTTTGCGTCGACGAACGGCTGCATCGCATTCGAGATGTATTGCTGCACTCGCGTTATCGTCGCACCTTGGCGCGCGCCCGAATCCGTGATGCTCGAACGCTTCAGCAGCCAAAGCCGCGATCCTAAATCCCAGCCGCCCCAAATCGCATTGGCGTTTTCGTCTGCCCACCATCCGCGTCGGTCATCAGAATTTGGATCAGGCAACTGATCGTCTGGCGCCGCGAGGGAGTCGCTACACAAGGCGATCAGCACGGCGCTGGTCAGCGACGCGGTTTCGTCGAGTTGGCCGAGCGGCGTCATCAAAAGATCGAGCAGCATTATGGGCGCTGCGACTGGGACCAAACGAAAATCCATCAGGTCAGCCTCGATTGAAGCGAGCCCGAGGAGCTGTTGATATACCAGCCGCCAACGGGAACGCTCGCGGCCTGAGCAGCTGCATCGTTCGCATATTGGCCTAAGCCGGATGCGGATATAGGACCGCCAATCGCCATAGCTCCGGGGCCGGAGCCCGTGTCCGGTTGGACCTCCAAAGCGCCGGTCGATAGTCCGCCCAAGAGACTGAGCAACTGGGAAACGCCCAATGTGCCCTGAACATTCGTCTGACCGTCAAGCGAGATTTGCGACGCCTTTTGGGTGATCGAGGTTTTACCAAGCGCGATCGACACAGCGCCATTGAAGACGCTGTGGACAATGCCAGAACCTGGGCTCAGCGAGATCGAGTGCAACGCGTTCTGGACGCTCTGGATGATGCCCTTGGTCGGATCGATCGTCGTGCTATGCAGCCCGTTCTGGACGCTTTGAACGATGCCCTTGAGCTTGTTGAGCGTGATCGAGTGGAGAAGCTGATTGACCGAATGGAGGATGCCATTCGTCTGGTCGACCACCGATTGATGGATGACCGTCTGCTGGTCGTTTGTGTCCGTTACCTGATGGTTGATCGTGCCGGGGTGCTGGACCGTGCGGGTCTTGTTGTCGATGTTGTGATAGGCGTATGGCGTTTTCGGCAGCCACGCTGTCTGACCATATTGCGAGTTTGACGATGATCCGGATGCTCCAGAACCGGCCGCCGACCCGCCTGTGGCTCCAGTCGAGCTTTGATCAGCCGAGCCGGCAACGCTGTCCTTCTGCCGCATAATGCGCGCGGCGAACGCCATATTAAACGGCGTGCTTACGTAAATTCCCTTGCGGGAGATGTGGAGCTGTTGCGTCTGATCGTCGTGCAGCGCGACCTCGCCTGGCTGCAGCGGATGCAGCCTATAGCGTCGATCTCCGGTGACGATCGCGAGGCCGTGCGAGCGGTTTCCATTGCCAAAAAACAGAAACGATTCCGCCGTCTTCCCGTCCGGCGTCGGCGGTTGTGGAACGGCAGTGAAACCGTAAGGATGAACATGCTCGATCGTCTGCTGGGATTCGCCGGCATAGAGATTATGCGTCGATTCCTGCATCAACTTGGTGTCGTCGGCCGCCTGAAATGTGGTGCGCGATATTCCATTTACGATGCGATCAGTTCCGTCGCGGCTCGTCGAATGGCGCATCTGGCTTTAGCCCTCGGTCGGGACTACGCCCTGCTGCTGCGGAGCGTTAGGCGCTAGACCTATTTCTAGGCAAAGCGTCAATTCGGTGCGCGTGCCATTGTTGTTGTCCTGCATGTGCTTGACGCCCCTCAGCTTCAAGGGGACTGAGGTCGTGCTCCCGGGCCAGAGCATCGGTGATGTCACCGTGACATCGACCGTGCCATCGGCTCCGCTCGTCAACTTGCTGATCCAAAGCGTCCCGTCGGGACAGAGCCATCCCTGCACGGTGATAACCACCTCTAGGAACTGAATCATGTCGAGATTCAATTGATGGTTGGCGCGCATTTGCGCGAATGTTTTGTTTCCAGTCTGCTCGGCGACAAGCACTAGATTGCGGATGCCGTTGAAATAGGGATTTGTGACCGTCGCGCTGATGTTCTGCGCATCCGTGCTCCAATGGGCATCAGTGCCGGGTTGATGTATTGGCACGGTGATCCGTGCGGTCAGCATGTCGTTGCGCATGACCATGCGCGCCGACAGGATGTTTTGTCCTTCGACAAGCGAGAGACTGCCGCCAGAGCCGCCGCCGGACGCGCGAAAGAAATTTAGATTTCCATTCGCGTCATCGACGACGTGCAGATTGACCATACGCGCGAGGCGTTCGCAGAACTGAAATACGGTCTCGCCGATATGCACCGATACCCGCTCGAACGGCGTATTCGCGCCTGATGGACTTCCGATTATCTTGACATTGACGCCAACTTTTTGACACTCAGCTTGCGCCATCTGCTGAAATGTCGAATTCTGATATTGCCCTGGCTGTCCGTTGACGGTTCCCGCGACAGTATTCTGCGTCAGCGAACAGACCCTAATTTGAACGCCGTGGTTCTTGGCGTCATACATCACTTGACGAACATCAACGTTCCCAGTGATTGCTAGTTGTCCAGCCAATAATCCAGTTACAGAGTCTCCAGGCGCCAACTTCAATGTGGCAGCCCCAGCCGAACTAGATATTTCCTCGCAGGTCATGGTAAGATAACTGACGCCAGTTCCGAATGTTCTTTCAACCTCAACGCTAGTCCAGTAAGAAAAAACGCTCCCGCCCGCGATGATTGTCGCAATTTCTGTCGGGTTCGGGGCCATGCGTTAGGCGGACAGCGCGCGGATTGAAAGCGGCATGAAGAGTGGATTCGGCACTTGGTTTTCGAGCACCATTTCTCCGGCGCGTGACGCGTCTTGATATATTCTCTGCGCGAGATAGAGCGCCGAAAGCGGTCGCTGGAAATTGTAATAGATGATCCTAGGTAGCGTCTGCTCGCGGTTCGACAGATCCTGCGCCACGGCGGCGTGCAGGCTGATCAGGGCCTGATAGGAAACAGTATCGAATGCACCAGCCGCGGTGTCTTCCGCCGAGCAAAACGCCGCATTGATTGTGTCGAGCGCGGCGTCGATGTCGTCACGGCTGACGAAGGTCGTCGCCGCTAGGATTTGCGCCAGCTCGACCAGCGACATGCGGATTGAATAATTCTGGACAGCGATGCCAATTGGGCTGATCGGGGTCAGTGCGGCGGCCGTGGTCCGCACCAAATCAATCTCGGCATATGTCGCGCCCGCCGTGCGCGCCAGTTCGAAGCAGTTGGCGAGGTCCGGCCAAAACGCGCCGGTCGTGAATTCATCCTGAAGGTCGGCGAGGATTTGCCCGCATGACCAGGTGAGCGACGTTCCCGCGACGCCAGTGCTTCCGCCAAGCGTCGCCATGAGCGCATTGATCACGGTCGTCGCGCCCGCGACCGCATCGTTCATGTCGCGCTTTTTGATCATGTCGAGGTGATCTCCGGCGCTTGCTGGAATTGTGTGATTGCGCTTTGCGCCGCAGTCGTCACCGCGCCGTTCGTGTCGGCGGTCGGCGTGAGTGCGGAGGCCGAACCTGCCTCAAGGAACTCTATCTCGAACTCTGCAATACCGCCACGTTCTCGTCGCTCGGTAACGCTGTAATTGTCACAGTAGACGGTATCCACGCCCATCGTCGGATGGACAAGCTGGCCGGGGTTGTCGTCTTCCAACGCAGCGATCAGCGCGTCACGCGCGCTCTGATAGTCAGGCATATTCGGT
Source organism: Methylocystaceae bacterium (assembly GCA_003152255.1). Next base: position 18,859 of record PLZT01000003.1, read on the forward strand.
CCGAATACGATATAGGCGGCCATCCGATATTTGCGGATGCGACGGCCCATCGACTCAGCGTAGTTGTTTTCCGATTTTGGAAACTCGAACGGAACCATACGGAGACCGGACGATTTCGCGTCAACGTCAACGTGAAACGGCACTCCCTTGAAACTCGCTGGCTGTAAATTCAATCTCCAAAGGGGCGTCGCCATTCAGCATTTCCCCTTGATGCGCTCATAATAAGCGCTTATATTAATCGACATGACATACCGCGCACCAAAACCTCACACCCCAAGATCGTCATTCCGCGTAATCGGGATGACGAAAAGACAATGGCGCCGCCAACCATTACCACCTGTTGGATCAGCGGCGGCCGCGCATCTTGTCAATGAAGCTGAGCGAGTTCGCTGGGCGCTCAACCATATGAGCGCGAAGCGCAAGGGACCGATGCTCAAATCAGAGGTGATTGCTTGCTTATGCCAGCTTTATGGACTGCCAACCTATCTCGACACAATCATTGACGATGACTAACGCCAAACACCTTCCGCCCGACTACCTTCGCAACTGGCGAAAATCGCACAACATCTCATGCGCCACGCTAGCCGAGGCGCTTGGAGTATCCGTTCCAACCCTTCGCCGCTGGGAGACCGCAAACAATATCCCGGTGACGCGCGTCGCATCCGTTCGGCGCATTCTCGCGTCATTCAAGAAATAGGAGACAGCCATGTCGATAGAGGTTCAAGTAAATCCCGCGCCGCCGCCAGACCGCGAACAATTCTTGCGCGATATGGAAGCAACGACCCGTGTCGGATGGGGACCTGCGGACGAACTTCCAGCCGCTTTTTGCGAGGCGCTGATCCGTCGACAGGCGATATATGAATCGAACAACACTCCCGGCCTCACAGAAGTAGAATCGGCCGATTTATTCGAGCGTCTTTATGACGAACTGACGCAATCCGCGAGAGACCAGGGATACCCAACATAAGGAGACCGCCATGCTCATCATCATCATCGCCATTGGCGTTTTCGCCGGGCTGCTGCTGTTCAAAGCGCGCTGGGTGATCCTCATCGCGATTGGCGTGCTGGTCTATCTGTTGCCGGCGCACGCCTCGGATTACAGGCCGCTGACGACGCAAAAGATGGAAGCGCTGGAATCTGTGTGGATATCGAACAAGGCAGCTCAGGAATGCAAAGGTCTTGTTCTCGATAAAACCGAAGCTGGCAGGCTTATTGCGCGCGCCGGGTTCACGGCGGACGAATATGAAAACTCATCGCAAGTGCTTTTCTATGGGTTCAGAAAGCTCGGCGAAATCAAGAAGCTTTACGAGAGCGACCCGGAAGCTTTCTGCGCCGCATCCGAGAGCATGTATGGCCCCAAGGCAGGAAGGTTACTCAAGACTGACGACTAACCCTCCTGATCCGCCATCGGCGCCGCCAGCCCGCGATACATGGTCAGCGTCTTGAACATCCCGTTGATCTCCCCCTTGGTTTTCGTGCCCTTCGGGAACCCATGCAGATCAATCCGCAGCGATGCGTCTCCGGTTACTTTATGAGCTTGCTGCGTCAGCTCCGCCTTGCGTGCGCTTTCTAGGAGGTTGATTCCGGCACCAGGTCCTGACTGTGACCCGTGCAATGCCTTGAGGGCTTTTTTGGCCCATTCAAGGCGGCTGCGCATCGCCTTAACGCCGGCTCTCTCGAATGTGCGTTCGAATGATCGAACAGCTCCGCCAAGTGTGTGAGTTCTGCGCAGCGCCTCGACTGTCTTGTGATATGGCCCCGATAGATCATTCGAAAGATTGGCAAAATTGGCTTCGTCGCTATGCCAGTCTAGCCCCATTCCCTTGGCAAGCGAAAGAAAGCTCCTGGCCCGGATCCCGGTCCATTGCGCCCAGCCATAGCCGCCTTTTCCTGCCGGCATTTCTCTATAGCTCTTGCCTCGGCCCATCATTTCGCGCAACTTAGTGAGACCCGTCGTCTCGCGGCCGAAGTTACCGGGAATAGCGGCGGCCTGAAAATCCCGCAGGGCATATTGTTCCATTAGGCGCCGGATGATCGCCGGCGCTTTTTCCTTGAAGACGGCGTTTGGCTCGATTTTACCGGACTGCTTTGGAACGAATAGCTCTGGGCCGTGCTCGCCGACAAAATATGGAAGTCCAGCGTCAACAGGGCCGCCTGTAGCCCTCCCTTCAGGATGCGAGCCGCGCTGCTGCGCAATCCATTCGTTCATGCCATTGGATGCGGCATGTTCTTTCGGCGCTTGTCCTATTCCCGCCCGACGTGAGCCGTGCCAGCCATGCCACGCACCCCAACCCGACTTGGCGGCGTTGCGAAGCGCAAAATCAACCGCCTCTTTCCAATATTTTGGATCGCTAGCACGATGTCCCGTTTCTTTGGTGAAGACATCGCCCAAGCCGCCTAAGCTCAGCCCCGGAATGTTGTTTTTATAATGCAGCTGGAACGGCCCGAACGAAGTTCCTTTATCTCCGGGCTTAGCGTATTGCGATAGGCCACCCTCGGAACGCGCGACGCGCAGGGCGATGTTTGGATCGATGCCGTATTTCTTCGCGGACTTGGTGATCTGGTCGACGATCTCTTGATTGTCGCCATGGCTTGAGCGAAAAGGCGCGTTTGCGCCTCCAGCCTCTCCACGATGGCCGGCGCGACCACCGCCAGCGGCTTCACCGCCTTCTCCAGCACCACCACCACCGACGCCACCTGCTCCACCCCCGCCGCCCATACCCCCAGACGCGCCGGGCTGGTAATTGGCATTGGTGAAGCCACCCTGGTGGCGGGATTCAACCCATTCCTTAAATGCTGCGATAACACCTTGGCGGGTTCCCTCAAATGTTCCCTTGAGAACTGCTCTTTGGAGGATGTCTTCTCCGCGGAAAGACGCTGCTCCGGTATCGCCGCCATAACTGATGGGCGTGAGTCGACCGTAGTGGGATGATTCATCCCCCGGGGCGCTGATCTTCTTTCGGATCGAGCGCCCGGCCGCGTGGACGCCTCCGTCCTTCGGCGCCAGTCCGTATTTTTTCTGGCGCGCTAATTCGTCTTCGCCCTTGTTGAGGTCCTGCGGCCTGACGGTCTCGATTAATGCCTTCGCCGATACGCCGGCTAGCAGCGCTAGCAGCCATGCGGGGGCGGTAAGTGCGGTGAGCGTCGCGCCCATCGCCACCAACGACGCCGTCGTTCTAACGGCGGCGAGGCCCAGCATGGCAACAGGAGCAACAAAGTTCGCGAGCTTGATGGCGACCAGGCCCTCCATTACCGTCTTCCAACCGCCGATGGACCGCACGACGCTATCGACGCTTTTTGCCGCGGCGCGAATGTCGTCGCCCCACTCTCGCCACGGCGCATCACGAATTGCGCCAGCAACATCGGCGAAAAACTTGCGGAGTTCCCCGCCGTTCGCCTCGATGAACGCGCGAACCGCATCCGTTGCCTCCGTCATTGCTGGCGCGAGTTCAGATCCGATTTCGGTTTTCAGCTTGCTGACAGATTCGCGAATGCGGTCGAAAGCCGCTTCGGCGGCGAGTCCCTTGGCGATATCCGCCGGCGTTATCTGGCCAATCTGCTTGCGCACGTCGGCGAGCGCGTCGGTTAGTTCCTTGCCCTTCAGCCGCGCGAGGTTCGGATCGAGCCCCAGCGCCTCATAAAATGAACGCCGCTCGCTTTCCTTCGGCATCATGCCGGCGAGTGCTTCTACCTTGCTGAGCGCGGTCGCTTGATCCTTGGTGTGGACAAGCGCCTCGCCAAGCTGGCGGATATAACCAGCACCCTCGCCGAAGCGGCTTGCGAAGAATTCGCGCAGCGGCCCAAGGCGATGGCGCCACTGATCCATATTCGCGGCGAACTTCGCCATGCCGGATGTCATCGCATCCGGCGTCGAGCCAACGCGCGAGGCTAGCGCCTGATATTCGCGGAGCTGCTGGATCGAGAGACCAGTTTCCTTGCGGGCGAATTCTAGGCTGCGCGAGGAATCAGAAAAGCTCCGTATCGCCGCTGTGACGCCAGCTATCGCCGCTCCAGTCGATATCGCCCCAATTCCGAGGCCAACCATCGCCGGCTCAAGAATGCCTTTGACGTGCTCTCCGGTTTCCTTGACCGATTTGCGGAGATCCGAGAACGCTTTTTCGTGCGCCGATGCTGCCTGCCGTCCAGCCTTGTGCGAGGCGACATTGCGCTGCGTCAAGCCTTCGAGAGACTTTCTCATGGCCAGGATCGGGCCGCTAAATTTATCAACGACCTGTGCTACGAGTTGAAGGGTCTCTTGCTGTGACAACTAGAGCCTCCAAATCAATCCGAATTCATCGATCGGATCACTTTCAACCGCCGATCGACCGCGACGAACAGGCGTTCAATTTCATCGCTTGGCTTGTCGAGGAAGGCATAAGGCGAACAGTGGAAAACTAGCGACAAATCGATGCACGGATCGATCAGGTCTCCTACGTTTTCGGGAGAAAAAAACTTGATAATTGCCAAGCGCAAGAGGCCAAATCGCGCGGGTCCATCTTCTCGACGGAACCGGTCGGAATATTCGCCAAGCGCGCGATCATCGCGACCATGCGCGGCATGTTGTGTTCAATGCGCGGCGGGTCGGAAACCGGATCAAACTGCACGGGATTTCCGACCTTGATGAGGTCGAGCCCCGTCGGCTTGCGCATCGTGATGACCGAGCGCATCTCCGCGAACACCGGAATGGGGGAAGAGAGCGTGACGACGATTTCGTTGCTCTCGGCGACGGGCGCTTCCTCGGAAGCAACTTCGTTCTCGAATGAGTCCGTCATTTACGATGACATTTCTTGGAGGGTAATACCTTCCAACGTCACGTCGACCTTGCCGTCGTGCGCATCGATCACGAACGCGCTGGTCGTCCACGCCTGCGTCAGCACGTAGGTCATGCCGTTGGCTAGATTTACCTGCGCGGTGACGTTGGTGAGACCCTCAAGCACATCCAGCGATAGCTGATTGCCGATCGACCAATCGCCTTTTATGGAAGGAACCAATGGCTCTTCGATATAACCGTGAACCGTATCCTGACCGGCGACGCCAGTCCTCTTGACGGTCATGCCGGTTACTTGAAAGTTACCACGCGCTTCATAAGTTTGCCCTCCCACTATAATTGCGAGAAGACCACCAATACGATTGGTGTTGTTGGTTGCCATGACGTGGCTCCATCTGAGGGATGGCCGGCGCTGTCACAGCGCTGGCTCGCGGGCGTCTCACGACGCGCGCAAAGGAGTTGCCCGAAGGAATACGGGCAATAAAAAACCCGCCGTTAGGCGGACTTGATTGATGTCGATGCTAATATATAGTATAGATTTATTAGTTAGTAGCAACAGGAGGATAAAGCAACCGAAATTGGGCAAGCGCATTGAATTGTCGAAGTTGCCCAGCAAGCTGAGGAGGGTATAATACGTCGATTTTATTCGGGTTATTGTTGTCTATCTGGACGATCAGATTTGCCTTGAAGTCCGGTAGGTCAGCGACGAGGCCGTTATACATCGCATTCACGAATTCGGCGACGAGTTCGGCCTTGATCACAGATGGCGTAACAATCGCCTGGCCAGGTCCATACGCTGTGCCGTCCGGGACAAGTTTGACGCGCGGATATTTGCTGGTGATCGCCGACTTCATGGCGCTGAGAAGCGCGGTAAGCGTCGACAACACGGTCAGTAATCCGAATGCGGTATCGGCCTGTCCATAGCTGTTGAGCTGATACTGCGTCTGCTCACGTAGGATCATCGGATTGCCGTCAGGCGCGACCGATTGGATCGCGAAGCCGCTGTTCGTCAGATTGTTGAGCTGGGCCTGCGAGTAGCGGTTTTGCACTGCCGCCGGAAGAATTCCGATCATCTCAAGCGTTTGCAGTGGGCGCGCCGGGTCATCCGAGAATCCAAGTGCCGCTAGGCCGGCATAGGCAGCGGTCCATTCCCAGATCGGCGACGGGGCCAGCTGCTCGATCGCCATCGTCGAGATCACGGGAGAATTTTGCGCGAGCCCCCAAGTGATCGAATCCGCGTAATCGTTGCGAAGGGCGTTGACCATGAATCCGTATTGCTGGCGCGAGTAGTTCCAACGACCACCTGACGAGAACCCAAACTCCGTCGCCCAGGCCGTCTGCGACGCGCTGTCCGTGTAAGGCATCGCGACATAGAAGAACTGCAGCGCCTGTATCGCCGAGATAGCCGAGGTGAAAGTCGGCTCGCTCGTGCCGCCATTCATCGCGACAATCGTCAGCGTCAGGCCAACGGGCAACGCCTGCCCGCCATAGGCGCCGAGATAGTTCGGAATGATCGTAAAATCGTTGCCGGTGAGTCCCTTCCAATCGCATGTCAGCGCCACGACGCCAGTTGTGGCGACCGCCGTAATCGCGAGATCATTATTCGCGTTGATCGCCGCGGCCAGATTGGTCGCTACGGTCGCGACTAGATCGGTCGAGCCGACGGCGGTTTGGATCAGCTGTCCGCCGATGTAAATGAATAGCGTGCCAGATTGCGTTGGCGCGGTCGCGATGGTGATCGAGCCCGTCGCCGCGACGCCGGCGCCCGGATCGGGAACAGGGATCGCATAGAGCAACTGATTGGTGTTGACGGCGAACCAGGATGCCACCATGCGGGCGAGCATCGAGCCCTGGCCAAATAGGTTTTTGGCCATCGCAACTGAACCAACCGGAACCGGCACATTCGCGACGCAGGTCCCGGCATTCGCGCCAGTGGCGTTGTATTGACCGACGAGCAGGGCGGGCTGAGACTGCGTAAGGTTGCCCGCCATCGAACCATCGACGGATATCCATACCAGCGGCAGCTGCCAGGACTCGGGAATTCCGGTTGAAACTGCCATAAGCTGGCTCCATCAAGAGGGACGGCCGGCGTCATCACGACGCGGGCTTGCGGGCGCTTCACAGCGCGCGCGCGACCTTGCCAGGGGTCGAATGGGCAACAAAAAACCCGCCATGAGGCGGGCTGTTTTGAATGGGGTGTGGAGCGCCTAGACTAGGCGGTTGGTTTGGTGGCCCGAGGCGCGTCAACGCGCATGGTGTCCATCTCCGGCTGCGGCGCTAACGGATTGCCGGCCCATGCCTTCGCGCGATCCAGCGTGAATATGCCATCGGTCAGCATGCGCGCCGTGAAGCCGTCATTCTCCCACAAGCAGCCGTCGATCTTGGGGAGGCCGTCGCTTGGATGGCGCACGTTCATCGCATTTGCTTTTGTGGGCCACAGCATCACTTTCGGCATCGGATTTCTCTTTCGTTAGGGCGACGGCGGCCAGTCGGCGCCCTCGGGGAATTGTATTTCGATAACTGGTGTGCCGGGAGCCGGATTGGTTTTCACGTCGATCATCAGAAGATCGTTCGGCGCAAACGGGGTGTAAATCGTGTGGTAGCTGACTGTGATGCGCAGGCGCAGCTCGGCGATGTAGGCTTCGCCCTCTTTGGAAAACTGATATTCGCGGCTTGTTCCCTCGACAAACTCGAAAAGTTCGAGAAACGTCGGGTCACGGAACAGCATGTCTTTCGCCACGCCGACGAAGCGATCAAGCGTTCCGTCGATCAGCAACGCGTCGCTACTCATCACCAACCAGGAAATACCAAGTTCCAAATTCGTGATGAAGCGTGGCAGCGTTACGTTGCCTTCCGGCGTCTCGCGCTCTGATAAGACGAACACGCCAAGAGCCGGCAACTGATCTGGCTGAACCGTGGTAATCGGGGCCTTGCGTGTCGATCGCATCCAGGCGCCATTGATCGTCAGGCGCGATACGCGGTCGAATGCGGCGTCGCGTATCTCGACGGCGCGGGTCTGATGATGCTCTCCGCTCAGCATCACATTACCCGCTTCATGATCAGCTTGCTCGCGCCTCCGGAATCGTCGCGCACATCATCGACAAGCAGATTGACCACGCTGCCGGGAGCGGCGTTGGTGGCGAGCACGACGAATTGATCATCGGCGATGATTGCGATTTGGTCGCCCTGAAGAATTGGAACTGGCAATTCAGACAGGTTGACATCGATCGAGATCGTTCGGCTCGTCATGATGCCGCCGTCCTCCAGCGCGATATCGACGTGGCGGACGGTCCAGATGCCGCGTGCGGCGTATGCCGGGCGGTATGGCATAGATTTTAGCGGCGTCACGATGATCGGCTTGGAGAAGGCATCCTGACATGGGCCGACGACGAGTGAACCGAAATCCATGGTCGGATCAGACTTGCGTGGCGATCGGCTTAACGCCGGTTTCCGTGAAGTGCGGGCCTTCCGCCATCGGCGGGATGACCTGGGCCGGATCGAGCAGGAACCCGCGCGCGCGCAGGCTCACGATTTCGTCCGGCGCCAGTTCGACTTCGTTGCCTTGGCTGTATTCGACCAGCTTCGAGCGCCAAATCGGCTTTCCTTCCGGCGTATGACCGGTGATGGTCTTGTTCGTCGGATCTGGAATGACGATTGTGCGGCCGCGCGCGACGGTCGCTCGTATCACGGCCGCGCGCTGCTGCGGTTTATTGTCTTCAGCCATTTAACGTCTCCATGTATTCGCGGTAGATCACTGAAAACTCAATAAAATACCGGAGCCGTGACACTCGCCGCGAAGCACGCGTTCACTCGCGCCGGAATGACGATCGGGCTCGACTGCATCAGGATGTAGCGCTGCGCCGGATCTTGCTCGACCCATGTCTTCGGGGCGAAAGGCAACGCAGAATAGTTGAACGCCGGGTCCAGGATCTGGCCAAAGGCGCGCGTGCCCATCATGTCAGGGCCGCACATAACGATCATGCCGTCTGTAAGCATCGGGTATTCCTTGTCGGCCGTGCCGCCCTCGGTCCCGCTGTCCACATACCAATCGTTGTAAATCCAGAGGTCATATTGACCCCATCGGCCCTTGTAGACCGCGCCTCGCTGGATTTCGGCACCAGGATTGATGACGTTGCCGCTGTTTGCGAGGTTAGGATAAAAGACCGCGCCCTTAAGCAGCGGATCAGCTATGAATCCTTCGTAAGCGCTAGTCGTGAAAACAATGTCCTTCACGACAGCTCCGGACTTCTTCAAAATCTGCCGCTGCCATGCCTCGATGTTCAATGTCGGCGTAGCCGTTCCGGCAGTGACATAGGCCGGCGTCCAGCATGCCGTGCTGGTCAGCGCGACAGTGAGCGAAGGATCGCGGCCAAAGTCCACGAGAACGGTCGGGAAGCCTTCTCCGGAGATTGTAACCGATCCGTTGGAAAGAACCTGGGCCGCCATCCATTCGAGACGACGCGTCAGAACATCGATCTGGTCCGTCATCTCGAATTCAAGATTGGCCATCTCACGCTCGGCGCCGGTCATGTCGCCGCCAATGCGCTCGCCGATCATGCGGCGAACAGGCTTGCGCAGATCAGGCGCGCGCTTGTCTTTGATGTATGCGGGCTTGAACACGTTGGTCTGCATGCGGCGCTGCTCGACCAGCTTGCCTTCGACCATCGGGCTCACAAACGGCGCGATGCGGCGCTTGCCTACGTCAACGTCGATCGAGACAAATTCGGAATCCGAAGTGATAATATTCGGAAAGAACTTGTCAAGCAGAAACGTCTGCGCGCGCTTCAAATTTGGAATCACGGCCACTAATGTGTTCGTGTCGTAGACCATATTCATGCCAGGGGCAGTAGCCATTGACGTATCTCCTAAGAGTTATGTTGATCGTGGCTACTGCGATGAGTGGCCGTATCTGATTTTTGTAGTCGCTTACGTCGGGTCGTCGGCCGGCACGACCGCCTTGATGTAAATTGCCCGGCTCAGGAAGGCTTGCTTCACGGACTGGAGAGACAGGCTCGGATCGAGCACCAAGGCGTTGCCGTTGAACTCGCCCATGACATAAACGCCCGCGGTAACATTGCCGGCGGTCGGGTCGGTGTAGTCGACCAGAATGCCAGCCGGCTTCTCGCTGCCGTCAACAGCCGTCGCGGTGCAAAGGCGATAGACGCCAGCGGCGCCAGGAGCGGCGGCAAGAACGAACGCATCACCAACCGCAGGCGAGCCGCCAGTGGTGATCGTGAAGTTGATCTGCGGATTGACGAAGGCCGTTCCCATCGTGGTCTGGCCGAGTTCTTCGCCGGTCGGGTCGAACACGTTGCCGACCGTCGCGCTGGTCAAAACGACGGAGTAGTTGCCGGCCTTGACGGACGCGCCAGCCGATATCGAGCCAACGGTCGCCGTGCCGGTGTTGTTCGTGCCGCTCGCAAGCGTCGCGCCAGAGAGCGTGAACGCGGTCGAATCCGACGTGGCCAGCGTGTAGGCGTTGCCGCCCGTGCCGGGGATGTTCGCATTCGCGGTGATCGTCGAGCCACTGAGCGAATAATTGAGCTTGCTCAGATTGACATCGGTCGATCCAACGAGGAACGCCAACAGCGCCTGCGCGGTGGCTGCGGTCGTCGCGCCGATAAACACCTGATTGCCGACCGGAGCCGTATAGGGTGTCGGCTGCGCCGCGAAGGTGATCACCGTGCCCTGAATCGTCAGCGTGTCGGCGGCGGCCGGCAGAGCGGCGATCAGGATCGTGCCGGTCGCGAATAGCTTGCCCGCCGTGGCCGCGATGCTGCCGAAGCTGGTCAATCCCATGACCGATCCGCGCTGTAGAACGGCGGAACCGGTGACGACGGCGAAATCGTCGGTCACGAGTTTGAGGGAGCCAGCAATGAGCTGGTCAGGAATGAAAACTTCAGCGCCGCTGTATGGCTGCTGAACATTTTCGCCGAAAGTAGTGGGAACGAGAACCATTGCGGTCTCCTAGTGATTTGTGAGGTTGAAGACGGCCGAAGGTTCTCGCGCCGCTTGGATCAGAGTAGTTTTCCAATGCTTTGGGCGAAAACTATTTCGTCCTTAGCGCCCTTGGATAGATTGCATGGAGCGCAAAGCCACTGGAGGTTGTTTGGCCAATTTGAACCGCCATTTACGAGCGCGACGCGATGATCTAGGTGGCCTTTGCGACCAAGTCCTACTCCGCAGTGAACTACCCCCGCCTGAAGGCGGGGGTAGTTCACGAGACTATACCTCACCTCTGCGGCGGCGTCCCGCGAGTATTATTTGAGCCGCCAAGTCCGGAGCCGGGCTCGGCGACGCGCCGCCGACGTTCGGCTGCGGCGCGGCGGCCATGCGCTCGCGAAGATCGTCGCGGCGTGGCGCTGGCGCGGCGGTGGCTGCCGGCGCATCCAAGTTCCGAGCCGTCAGGTGGGCGATGGCGTCGGCCCTTGGAATCGAAGTATTCAGCGCGTAATGCTCAGCCATTCTTGGGAAAGACCCTGCGGCTTCGCACGAGACGATTGCTCGAATGCGCGATCGCTCACGAGCCCGAGCGGCTTTGGCAGCCGGCTCTTTCTCGTCATCATCGTCGTCGTCGCCGTCTTCCTTGTCGGCCTTTTTGGATTTGGCCTTTTTGGCCTCTTCGTCTTTTTTCTTTTTGTCGTCTTCCTCGGCCTTTTTCTTGGCCGCATCGTCGTCCTCAGCCTTGCGTTTGGCTTCCTTTTTTTCTTCGTCTTCCTCTTCGGCTTTGCGCTTAGCCTCTTCGTCCTTCTTCTTCTTGTCGTCGTCATCTTCCGACGCCAAAGGAGGCTTGGGAGCGAGGTGCGCGAACGCCGACCGGCCCGTGTTAGGAACAGTGCTCATCGATATTTTCCTTCTGAAGATTGGCGCGTTTAGGCGATCGATTCCATCAGTGCGACGAAAGCGGCGTCAGGGGCTAGAACCATGTCTGCTAGGCCGTTTTCTACCCCGGCGGCGCCTAGAAAAGTTCCCGCTTCGGTTTCTCTGATTTTGTCCGGCGTCGTCTTGCGATTGCGCGCGACTAGTTCGACGAACATCTCGCCCATCACGTCGATTTGCTGCTGCATCCTGCCGAGCGCTTCATCGGATAGCGTCGTCGTCGGATAGGAATCGTCCTTGCGAGAGCCGAACTTGATCGTCGTGACTTTCATCCCGGCCTGCTCGAGCATGCCAGTCACATCGACGCGCAACGCAATCACGCCGATCGAACCAGTCCCGCCCGTCCGGGGAACGATGATTGTGTCTGCGGCGCTCGCCAAAGCGTATGCCGCCGAATACGCGCAATCGTCCAAGATCGCCCATATCGGCTTTACGCCGCGCATCTGAAATATCGCCTCTGCGGCATCGAAACAGCCCGATACCTCGCCGCCCGGCGAATTTACGTGCAGCGCGATGGCTGATACGTCCGGATCATCAAGCGCCTCAAGCATCGTCGATATAATGCGCGAATAGGCCGTTTCGTCCCAAAACCAGCATGCGTCGTGAACCAAGACGCCCCAAATGGGGACGATGGCTATACCGTTGACGACCTCATATGGACGAGACACGACATCGATGGCGCTAACAATTGCCGCCGGCATGAGCGGCGCGACATCCGCGCGACCGCGCAGCATCTCCAGCACAACGGCGGCATGATCCTGTTGCAGCGCCAGTGGTCTATTCAAAAACCGCTGCGCCAAGATCGGGATCATCAAACGGCCTCGGGTTTCTTAGCGGCTTTTTGCGCACCGCCCTTGGCATCTTCGGATTGCAGCCCGACTAGCTCGCCAGCCCATTCCGGGCGCGGGATTTTGTATTCATCGAATAGTTGCAGCTCGTAACGGCGCTGCTCCAGCACTTCCTCGAAGTCGAGGCCCTGCTGCGAACATTCGTCTTGCAGCGTCGACAGCGCGCCATCCATCCGCATGATCGCGCCCTGCGATTCCGCGACGGGATCAACCCAGCCGACGCCAGGCCCAACCCATGTCGCCCGCGCGTAGGCACCGCGGCACTCGACAAACTTCGGCGCTCCATTGGGGAGCGGGAGATCATCGACGGCGTGAGCCTCTTCGAGCCAACCAATCCGGATCGGCGCGGCGAATCCTTCCGCGAAGTCATGACGGCGCCGACCGAGTGTCTTCCAAGCCTCTAGCAGAGCGCCGCGCGCGCTGGAGTAGTTCACATCCGACCAGTCATTCGAAACTTGCTGCGCGGAAAGGCCAATGCCGCTTGCTACATTACGCAGCACGGCGTTTTCGAACGCGGCGAAATTCTCGGTCGGCCGACTCGACGCCACGGTCCCGATTTTCTCTCCGGGAGCCAGCAATGTAACTCTTGAATTGCCAACGCTGATATTCGCTGCGTTGTGAAATTTTGCCCGCATATCTTGATAGGCGTTCAGCCCGTTTAGCTGCGCGCCCTGACCATCATCCAGCGCATCGGCGACAAGCTCGTGGTCGAAGGGAGACTCGACATAGGCCGCGAAGATCGAATTTATGATGGCCGAGTCCAACTCGACGCCATCGTATTTGATAAGCATCTTGAGACGCTGCATAACCGGCGTGAATATTCCGGCGCCGCCGCGATGCTGCGAGGCGCGGTCGCCGTCATAGTCATGGATGACGATCGGACGGCCCCACGCCGTCTCTCTCGGCACGCGCTCCCAAGTCACGGACTGCGCCGCGCTAAACCAATCGCCGGCGTGCGCCTTGCGGATATGGTAGGCAACAGCCGATCCAAACTCGTCGATCTCGACGCCGCCGCGCATCGCCATCTGGTCGAACTGTAGCTGCGGATTCGACAGCCGATCCGGATCGATCAGCTGGACCGCCGTGGCATATCGCGCGCGGCCGAGGCCAACACGCTCCGGCAGCCAAACCATCAGCGCGAGCGCGTCGCCGTCAATCAGCTTGTGGCGAAACGCGATACGCATCAGTTGGCTGAAATTGTTGTTTCGTGCCGCATCGCAATAATGACCGTGATCCGTCACAGCCCAACTGCGGAACCCGGCGTCTACCGCTCTCGCGTATTCCTTGGCCCAGAGATGATCAAAACCCTTGATGCCAGTGACGCTAGCTAGGAAACGATGGTCCGGCTTCGGGATAGGACGAAGGTTTGCGCCAATACAGTTGTCAAGAATTCGGGTTACGGCACCGGAGGCCCATCCATCGTTGAGCGAAATGTCGCGGGCGCGGCTAACTATCCGGTCGCGAAATTGATTGAGGGCTCCATCCGGGCTATATAAAAACGGATTCCATTCGGCAGAATGCTGTCCATAAATATCAGCGGCGTCATAAGCCGGTCCGCCAAAACGACCGTTACCACCATTTAGAGCACTCGGTCCGCGAACTCCTTTAGCGCGCGCCGGTAGCCGGTCTGATTTATTGGGGATAGGTTTCCCATCCGCCCCAAGAATTTTCACTTCGTTTTTATCTGTCATGCTATTCTAGCCATTCAACGAACTGAATTCGAGGATGGCGCATGACGAAACCCATTGGTGAGATATCAAAACAGCGACAAGCCAGACTTGATTATCAACGACAATGGGTAGCCGCCAATCGTGAGAGACACCGAGAAACCTGCCGTAAATGGCGCATAGCCAATCCTGACAAAGCACAAGGCGCCCAACAAAAATATCGGGATGCGAACCGAGAAAAGATGCGCGAGCGTTCTATCGAGCAGCGCGCTATCAATCCTGAACCATTCAGAGAAAGGTGCCGCCGATATAACGCAGCAAATAAAGAAAAGATCGCAGATCGGAAACGCGAAAAGAACGAGGCTAATCCAACCATAAGCAGGAACAACAGACTTCGCCAAAGGTATGGCCTAACTCTACAAGATTGGGATGCCCTATTCCTTAACCAGGGAAATCGATGCGCGATATGCGATGCAGAGGAACCAGGAACGAAGGGTTGGCACACAGATCACAACCACGATACAGGGGGCGTGCGCGGCATACTCTGCCATACATGCAACATAGGTCTCGGCGCATTCAAAGATAATCACGAGGCGCTTATTGCAGCTGCGGATTATCTACTTTCGCATTCCTAGCGAAAGTAGGGGATCAGCGGGCGTCTCTCGCGACGCCCGGAAATCTGCGATTGGAGCAGCACAATCCAATTCTGGAGGTTTTGGCCCTGTGCTGGAGTGTAGGACACCGCTTTGCCTTCATAGGAAATCGAAACAGGCTTCCCGCCAGTCATCAGCAGCGCATAGGCGCTCTGCGCGTCGGATAGCCATTGCACGAGAGTAGGACGCGGGATGCCCGCAAGCATGGTGCGTGATGGATCAAATCGCATCGCGCGCTCCTATCGGCCTATCAACCGGCGCACCGCGCGGCAAAGAACACAGGGAACATGGCTTTTCGGAACCCATGGCGCTTTCGCGGTATTCCGTGGCGGGATGCTGAGGCGCGGCAGCTTTGGAAGTTTCAATTTCATCGCGCCGTTCTCATCGCCAGCGCCATGCGCTCGGGGAATGACGCCTCGACCGCGCGCCGCATGGCCTCGGTGAAATCTCGCTCAAACGGCACGTCAGCGGGTTGGACAGCCATCGGTTTGAAACTGTATTGTAAGACGAGCCGTCCACCCTGGCCGATGAATATGCCCTTTGGCGTGATGCGGAGTGCTCTCTTAGGCGTAGCGGCTATCAGCGCCCGTGGACGCTGCGCCTTCGGGATACCCCACGTGCCTCGGCTGAATTTCCCCTTAACAGGTATCGCGAGGTTTGAGCCCTTCGGAAGTTTCGTCCCGCCGTAGTTGTGCCGCCAAAGGCTAGCGCGCCCGAGCCGGTCGAATATCTCGACGCGGAGATTGTCCTTTCGGGAAAAGTTCGTAACGAGCGCCGCCTTGATGAAGCTCTTATTGACCGCATTGACGGAGGTTGGCCATGTTGTTTCAGTCAGGACAACGCGCGCGACCTTCGCAGCGTCGTTGAGAGCGCGGCTGAGCGCGTAAGGGACCTGCGACTCGGCGGCCCCGAGCGAGCGGGCCTTGGCTTCGAAATCCGTTAAATTAAGGAGAAGTTCCACGGGGCGTCGTTGCGAGTAACGTGTTGACTAATTCGCACCACGATCCGTCGGCCCATTGAGATAGCAGTTTGTCGTGTAATTCTTGAATCACATTAAATATCTGCGCCGATGACGGATCGCTCATGCGGTTCCAGACCCGTTCGCGAAAGTTAGCGTCGACCTCAATCCCCTCATCCGGCCACCGGCGGACGAGACCATACATTCCAGCAATTTCATCCAAAAACCCACCGCCAATAGGC
Source organism: Methylocystaceae bacterium (assembly GCA_003152255.1). Next base: position 34,874 of record PLZT01000003.1, read on the forward strand.
TGACCGACAATGTAAGTGGACGCTTCCATTTGCATGATCTGGTGATCCTTGAATTTACGGACGCGACGTTATATCGTTCGAGAGATGGCTCCTCGCGCAAGCAAGCGCATGTGAGTGGATCGGTTGTGTATAGCGACCGATATGTTGGTGCCAATCCAACCGCGCAAAAACGGATGACGATCCGCAGGAGCCATCACTTACTCCGAACGGACGGCTAATCCCGCTTTGATCGCAAGGGTTCAGGGTGAGAGATTGCCGCCGTTCGAAGATGTTTCCGACCGAGCGCCCCGTTTGCAACCGGTTTGCCACACGCTGGCGGGATTCGAACCCGCGACCTGTCCCTCGGGGACTGCTCTATCCAGGTGAGCTACAGCGACGGTCGAAACTCTTGTTGCTTCCGCCGTCGTCTAGCCCATTGGCACTGGGCGCTGGCGAAATTCACGAGTATGGTTTGTGGATTTGTCACATCGGCCAGATTTGGGCGCGCGAAGCGACGTTATTCTTTTATGGGCTTGTTGCTTCACATTTGTCAAGCTCTATATTTTATGTCGGGTTGGTTTTTTGACTGATCCGATGTCCCGCAGTCTGATACCCGGCCCCCCCTCGCCATCAAGAAAGGTAACGCCCGCGCTTTCGAGAGCCCCGCGCATCTTCGCAATAGCCTGTTCCGACACGCCCCCTAAATTTCCATTTTCGAAACGCTGAACCGTCATCCAAGAGACGCCGGCGCGCTCACCGAGATCGGGGCGAGACCAATCTAGGATGGCCCGCGCCGCCACGCTCCGCAACGCCCCGCTCCTCTTCGCCTCGCCTCTCCCCGCGATGCATCGCAACGAGCCCCGATCCTAATAGATCGGGGCACTTCACCTCGCCAATTGCGCCCAAAGCGGCTGCTTTTTTTCAGGTTTATTGCGCAAATTTGCTTCTCTCTGGTCGAGATTCGGCTTTATCGCGGCGCGGGCGGCTATCGCCATGGTCACACAGTCAAGCGCTTCATTTCGCCGCCCGGAGATCGGCTCAAAACGGCGGATCGGACGGCCCTTGTAATAGCGGGTGATGCGGCGCTCGGCGCAAAGCTGCTCGAAAAAAACAGCAGGCAAATCCTTGGAAAAGTTAATCATTTGATTGCGTTGAAGCCTATCGAAAAGCTGCGTTTTGATGACGTCGACGCCCATAACCCAAAGCCGACCGCCGCCCTTCACCTTACCCCGTGACGCCTCGATCACTGGCCGGCTGCCACCGACACCCTTGCCGGCCATGATATGGCGCGAGGCTCGCGGGAAGCAGAAGTCGTAAACCTTCTGCGTCCAGTCGCCATCGCCACTATCGACAATCGCGGCGTCAATGCCGATTTGTCCGCCCAAAGGGTGAATCCAGCGCGATTTCAAAAAGTCGTCAACCTCGATCCAAAGGCTGTTTTCATCTGGGCTACCCCAAAAAACGAAATGCGCGAGGATAAAAATCTCGCCCTTGCGATTCCAGCCGAGCAGCGTGATTTCGATGCGGTCATCCTGCACGTCGAGGCCCGCGCTGATAATCAAAACCTCGACCGGGATTTCCTCGATGCCAAACGGCTTAACGCGCGAGGCGAGCAGGTGATCATCGATCTCCGGCGCGGATTCCTTCCACGGCTCAGCGAGCACGGTATTGACGAAGACCTGCAGGTCGGCCGGGTTGTCCTTCGCCTGCAGCCATTGCGCGGCGAGCTTCGCCCATGAGACGTTTGCCAGAACTGAGACCAGGCTGTTAAGCCGAAATCCCGCGTGGCCTTTCACATCTGGCTGCGTCGCCCGCCAGCGCCCGGCGGAGACCATCGCGAACTTGCGATTTTCGTCGATCATCACGCCGCAATGGGGACAACCAAACATCGCGGTCTCTGGCTTGCCCTCATCCCATTTGATGTGCTCCCACCTGATCTCTGTGAATTCGCCGCATTCCGGGCATGGAACCTCATAGACGCGCTGATCACTCTGTGCATAAGACTTGATGACGTTAGACGTGTCCTCAAAGATCGGCGTCGATCCGATGACAATTTTTCGATCAGGGAATGTATCAGTTCGCTTTTCAGCTAGGGTAATCGGGTTGCCTTCGAGGCCAGTTTCGCAGGCATCGGCCTCATCGATAAACAGCAGCCTAGCCGTATGTCGCCGAAGGTTGCGCGGCGAGCGTGCGGCAATTATTTTTAGAGACCCGCCGGGAAACCGCCGCGACAAGATGGTGTTTCGATCCGTCTCGCCGACATCGACCTTTAATGCCATACGCAATACCGGCGTCGCGGCAAAGGTCGGCTCAAGGTCGGAGACGGAAAAATCGCGGGCATCGGATTCGGTCGGTAAAACGACTAGAACTTGCGCTGGATCATTGGACACATAGGAGCCGATTGCCGCGACAATCAATTGCGTGAAACCAATACGGGTAGCCTTTACCAGCGTGACGCGCTCGATCTCAGGGTCTGACAGCGAATCCGCTATGTCCCGTTGATATGGATCAAGCCGCATCTTCCCAGGTCGAGCAGTCACACCAGCCGGCAAGACGACATGCTTCTCGATCCAGTCCGATAGGACGAGCCGAGGCGGAGGGATCAATGCCAAGCGCACGAAAGAAAGAACCTCAGATGCGCTCATTCTAGCGATTCCCCGCTAAGCTCTTGCAGCGCGTCCCTGACTTCCTTATCGATCACGGCAACCTCTGACCTTGACAAGTGCGATAATCGTGCGCCACAGCGCGACGGAATCGTCAACATCCGCTTGCGGAGGTCCGTAAGATAGCCCCGCCAGGTCGAATCAACCTCGGTTGCATCCAGCAGCCGACCAGCCCGCTGCTCAAATTCCAATTGCTTGAGCTTCGCGACAGCGCTTTCCTTGCGCCGGATCGCCTCGGCGGTTGTCCACCGCTCATCTGGATCATCGTCGGGGGGCGTAGGCGCGACGACGGCAACGGCCCGAGTCTCCGCTGTCCGCGCTGGCTTCCTCGCGCTGGCTGCCTTCCTGACGGACTCCGGCGATGGAGCCGAGCATTTGCCGCCCTTGTGGATTTCAGGCCGACCATCCAGCAGAGCGTTAGACGCCTCGACATTCACCCGGCCATCGTCAGACAGAACGAGCAGCCCCTTCGCCTGCCACGCCGTCAGAAGCTGGCGCGTCACGCCGCGAATGCGAGCAAATTCAATCTTCTTTACGAACGCAGCCATCTATTTTAATTCCACATTTTACAAGAGTGTAAACGGGTATTTTACATTTTACAAGAGTCATGGCAAGCGCTCGTGCGCTACCCGCAATGAAATCAAAGGCTTAGAGAGGGACCCCAACAAAATCAATGACTTATGAGGAATGGCCAAGGTCCGGTCTCCTTACGGGCAAGGCTTGGTCGTGGGGATTGGCAGTCGGTAGTTGGACCTCTCGGTCGCAATGCGAGTGGCCAATCCCCATCTCCCCACGCGATGGATGAGCACACCGCGGCGGGCGTCGGCAAATTTCCTATGGCTCATCTCATCACCTAGCTGCTTGCGGCATTGGCCGCTTGTGGTTTCCGGGGGACTGGCAAGCATCGGCTGGACCTTTCGGTCACGCTGCAATTGGCCAATCCCCCGAACTTTGAAGACGATGGTGCGGCACTCGGCATGCGACCAATTACTGGCAACTACTCAATGGCCGCATCATCGCCTAACTTTGGGGAAGGCACACATATTCTAGCGCTCTCACGCATTCTTATTATGGCCTTCCCCTCCGGGCATCACCGGAAACTGTAAGACGATGGATGGGCAAAGTGGAAATGGCCGTCACTAGCACGCGCCATATGGCCACATCCATCGTCTATCTCTCGCATCACGCGGCGTCCCTCATCTCGCGTGCTGCCAAATCCTTGTTCCACTCGCGCCACAGGTCTGACACGACGGCCTTGACCATCACCCTGAGCGCGTCGCCACGGGAATGGCCCTTGCTCCAATCTGGATGCGTGACGGCTGTGTGTTCGCGCCGCCGCACGTAGACCTCGCCATATGGGCCGATCGGCTTGCCGAACGTCGTCTCGGACTTGGCCGCGCTTTCCATCTGTAGGTTTCCGAGCGGCACTTCGATGCAGGCGTAAATTTCGGCTCGACGTTTCGGGTTGTATCTGGCGCCAACCCATTCGTCCGCGCTCAGTCCGCCCTTCGCCCGCCATTGGGAGAATGCCTTCCCCTGATATGGGGCGAGACCAAGCCGGCTCCATAGCTTCTCGTCCTTCGGGTATTTTGACAGGTCGCCAGCCTCGCCGATCAGCACGGCAAACGCCTTGTCTCCAAATCCCCTGATGCCTTTGACGAATGAATAGGCTGGTAGCAGACGCGCCAGCCGTTCCATTTCCGACTCGATCTCATCGCGCCTCGCTTGGATTGGCTCAAGTGAAAGGCGGATAGCTTCGATCTCCGCATCCACAGCTTTGAGAATGTCCACGTCCGCCTCGGCTTGAGGCTTACCCGAAAACGCCTTGCCTATGATCGTGCGCGCCCGAGCCTCGACCTTTTCCTGTGCCGCCTCGTCGTCATGAGCGGGAATTCCTATCATACGCTTAACGAGGCCGGCGGCACGATTGGTCGATGACACGACAATCTTGATGCAGAACTTTCGGCGGACTTGCAGCTCTTGCAAGGCGACGACGACGGTAGGGATTTGAGGGCCGCCGTCACTTGCGCGTTGGCCAAGTTCGGCAGCTGGCGAATGGACGGCGGCGCTCTTTCCCTTGCGGGATTTATTGGAGGGGGCGTCTTTTGCGCGGCCATTTTCGGCAAAAGGGCGACGGCCCCCTCCTTCCGGTCTCCCGGAATCTGAATTGATGCCTTCATATTCGGCTATTACCTCGTCATTGTCGAGATAGTCCGCGACATTGAAAGGCGCAAATTTCGTTTTCATGGCGTCACCTCGCTACCCGCATCAACCATCTCCGCTGCCTTCTGTAACATGCGTTGCATCGTCTCGATGTTCACGATGTCACGGATACGGGCGTTCTGATCGCAGGGCTGGCCATGGTCACGAACCAATCGCAGCAATGCGGCCTCCTTTGTATTGGTCGCGATGAACCGATCGATCTGCGAGAATCGGAGATCACCGAGCGGCGTCCCGTCGCGTAGCAACTGCGTGTCGAAAATGCTCGGCATTGCGTCGCGGACAACCGAGAGTTCGGCTAATCCGCGCTTTGGGGCTCCGGGGGAGGGCACAGCGATAATGGCCCTTTCAGGCAAGCGGGCATGGGCCACCCCGGAACTGGAAGACGACGGGCGGGCATTGGGGAAGCGGCCATCACTGGCACCACTAGACTGGCCCACCACGCCGTCTGTTTTCGGGGAAGGCATTAGCGTTCTGGCGCTTTCGCGCAAACAGCTACTGGCCTTCCCCTCCCGTTCGCCACGGGAATTAGCGAAGGGGGCAAGCGCGTGCTGGCCATCTCTGGCACCGTGCCGCTGGCCCCCTCCATCCGCTTTCGCGGAATCCTTCAACGCATCTCCACGCATGTCACGCGCGACGCGCTCTAGGTAATTGATTGCATCGATTTCCAGATGCTTGGGCGAGATCAGCTTCGCCATGATGCCGCCCGCATCCTTGACCTCTTCCATGAACGGGTCAAGCGCCACGCGCGGGGCAAGAAGGGATTTCCGCAGCAGATCGACAGCAATCCGATTCAGCAGCGCGGCATCGGTATCAACGCCCGCTTTCGCGAGCTGTTCAGCCATTAGCGTTTTCATTGCGGTTCTCCATGAAGGTCCCAATATTCGGCCAGATCCTCCAGCCCTTTACGAAACAGACGAACGGCTCTCGCCGATCCGCCCTTGCTGCGATACCAACCCGCTCCAGCGCGAGGCTCTTGGGCGAGTTTCGCAGCGACTTGGGGGAATGGTAGCCTGTCGCCCAGAACACACGACAAAATGCACTCCGGTATCGGACCAATCGCCTTTCTCGCATCAGCCCGCAGATGCACCGTCGCCTCGGCGGCATCCATCCTCGCGGCCATGGCCTGTTCATTAGAGCCGCCACCATTCGATGGCTCCATGGAACATCCACCGCTTGTCGCGCCGCGTGATCGCTCAATGATGCGCTGGTAAATCGTGCCCGCCCGATATGCCGCTGGTGATAGCCGCCCATAGCTGTGCTCGCGCTCCAACGCGTCGGTATTGCGGTTGATCGCCACGCGCTGACGGCGTTTGCCGACCTGGCCTTTGACATTTTCCAACGCCTGATTTGGATCGATCTCATGTCCGCGAATGATCTGGATTTTCCCGCCGGCGCGCTTGCCCTCATGCGGAACGTCGATCCTCGCAACGTCGGCGGTCTCCGGCGAGTAGCGGCTGATTTTGCGATAGTCGGCGGCCATCATCGATCAATCCTTGTTTTCGGTTTCGAGCAACGCGGGCGGGAACGCGGTTAGTCTTTCGAGGGCATCCAGAAATCGGCGGGGAACCCGTGGGTGGAGAAGCGCGGGACTCTGGCCATGTCGGCTTGCATTCCAGTCATAGGCTCCGCAGGTGGATTCTCTGGCGATTTGGATGGCCTTGCGGATTTTCGGGCTTCGCGGCGGTCTGGTGGGATCGAGCGCTTCTCGACGACAAAGGGACGGCGAGCGCGGCGCTTGGTCATTCGGAGACCGCATCGACCATGACGCGCCACCCGTCTCGCCATGTCGGATCTGACTTGCTTTCCCAATCCAATTTCACGGCGGCTCTGTCCATATCGTCACTCGGCTCTCGCGGGACGATCACGAACCCCGATTCCTTGAGAGCGGCGATATGCTCCTCGATAGCCGCGCGGGCTAACCGTAGGCATCGGCATGCTTCCGGTGGGCAACCATTTATGTCGCCGCATTCCTCGCGATCAGAAGCGATCACATTTGCCACGCGCTCGATAATCTCGTTGTTTGCCATCATTCCCTTACTCATCGGCCGAACCTCATTTTCCCTGGCTGCATAAATCTTCCCGCCGCCAGCATTCCAGCCGACGCCGGGCTCCGCCTTGTCACCAATTCGGCGTCGGCTGCTTCCTTGGCCTTGCGTTCCCGCTCAATCCGCATGGACCATCCGCCCTTGTCCAAATATTCCCTGTTCTGTCGCGCGCGATATTCCGCATATCCAGGATCGACATACTTGCGGAGGATATGAACTCGGACGCCAAACTGTCGAGCCATCATGTTCCACGAAGCGCCGTCGCATTTCATCACTTTCGCCTGATCCACCCATGACGGCGGCGCCGAAGTGGCGGCCGAGACCTCCAGATTTATCCGATAGCGGAGGAATGTTTTGCTGATGACGCTTTCGGACTTGCCGAGGAACATGCCGATCTGCTTGTAGGTCTTGCCTTCTAGGCGCATTTGTTTGACGGTTTGGAGCCAGTCTGGTCTGGTGACGGTCATGTGAACTCCGGGTTTTTGGCAGTCATCGTCTCGCCAACTTCGGTTAGCCATCGTTTGATTCTCGAATTTTCGTTTGGCGGGTCGCCCCATTGCGGCGCCCACGATTGCGGGTTTTCTCGCCATTTTTCGACGGCTCTGCGAAGATTGTTTTCCGGCATTGGATACATGCTTCCGATGTCTATTTTCCTTGGAACAATCCTATTTTTCAGCACTTGACGGATTTCAGCGACCGTCGGAGCCCAATGGCCGTCGCCCAAATCTCCGCGACGAAATTCAGCCAGAACAGAGCGCGTCAACGCGAGAGGAAATTCGTCCAAATCAGCGAGGTAAACTTGCAAAACGAGCTTCATGTCCGCGCTGCCGCCGGACTTATGCGCGAGGCCGGCGAACATAACCGCAAGTTCTTGTGTTAACGCTATTTTCTCCGACTTATCGAGACGTGGCGAAGATGTCGATAATTGTTGCGCCTTCGTTGTTGCAACTTCTTGTTTCTCGCTCGATTTCATCATTCAATTCCTGCATGATTTCTACGGCTGCTTGGTTCATCGCGTCGCGTTTTTCGGCTCTCTGCGGCCCAGCGCGAGACTTGAATCGCTTGCCGTTGCGCAGCCAAGTCGCCCACGCCAAATGCCAGTTTTTCATGAGGGTTCCGCGAGAGCAGTGGAAATCTCGGAAAGCTCGCCATTCGTCGCGAAACTCGCTCGGCGTTAGGCGTGCCTCGTCGGCCAGACACTTGTCGGCATCCGTTGGCTGCGCATCCTCGGCAAGGGATGATTTTCGAGCAAGGGGCTTTCGCTCGGCTTTTGACAAACCCAAAGGGTTTGGTTTTTCTTCTAATCTAACTGGTTCTGACTGAAAGGAAGAACCATTCGAGATTAACGCATCCGCGCGAGAGTTATCCTTATATACGGGCGGCTCTGTAACGATTTTATCCGTTACCTGCGTTACATCTGTAACGATTTCTTGCGTTACCGGCGTTACGGCGTTACATTCGTTTCCCCTGAATTTCCTAACGCGCGCGGCTGTAACCTCTCGATGATGAATCTTTTTGTCGATAGCCATTTGCTCGACGACGGATAGAATAGCGTCGGACGAATATCCGAGCTTCCTCATTGCGGCCATAACTTCAGCGCTCAACGATCTCTCCCCGATATAAAGCTCGCCGCCGGGTCACAAAACAGCTTGACCATCTTCGTCGGCCCGGTCCGCACCTTGGCGCAAATCACGTCGAGGTCATTCTTGATCGTCTCTAAATGCTCGATCGCCACCGGATCGTTGGCGATGTATTCCGGTGAGCGCACGGCGTAGTAGGCTTCCCGGTAAAGGAAGTTCACAACGTCGGCGCATTGCTCGATGTCGCCGCTGTTGCGGAGGTCTTGCAGTTGCGGTCGGCGGTCATTCGCGGCGCGGCCTTCGACCTGACGATTGAGCTGGCAGAACAGATGGATTTGAACCTTCTCGCGCCGCGCCAGCGCCTTCAGTCCGGTCATAATCTCGAAAATCTCTTGAACACGGTTGCCGGAATAGCGGTCGGTCGCGTCGAGATAGTCGAGATGGTCGATCATGACGACGGCGAGGCGGATGTCGCGCGCGGCGAGACGTGACTTTACCTGTTTTATCCGGGCTCCAAGACGAGCCAAGGTGATGCGCTCTGAATCATCGATGACTAGGGGAAGATCGCGAAGTCGTTGCCACGCCATTGAGACGCGAGCGCGGTCCGTTTCGCTGGGCAGGTCACGGTCGAGTATGCGGGAGAAGAAAACCGCATTCGACGACGAATAGGCTAAATCCGCGAGGTGACGCGAAACGGCTTGATCCTTTCCGTTCTCAAGCGGGAATTCCAAGACGCCAAGGCCGGTTTGCGCGACGCGCCGCGACGCTGCCGTGGCGAAAATTGATTTACCGGCGCCCGGCCTTCCCGCGGTAACGATGACCTCACCAGGGCGATAGCGCGTAACTCGGTCGAGCGGCTCGAACCCGGTCGTGAATGTTTCGAAATGAAGCGTCCCGGCTTGAACCTGGTCGATTTCATCTAGGATGCCGCCTGCTATGTCTCCCGCCCACGCCACGGTCGATCTATCGTCAGAATCGAGTATCGGGCGCGTCGTTTCGGAAAACCAATCCAGCGCCTTCGCTGGGCTTTCCGTGATCGGCATATTTCGAGCGGACGCGCACAGCTCATTTGATGCGGCGATGATGGCGCGGCGATGCGCAAGGTCGCGGACGACGGTTGCGTAGTCAGGCGCGTTGATGATTGGCGGCGCCTCGGCGCAAAGATGCGCGAGATATGACCGCATGTTCTGGCCTTCCGGCATTTGGACATGCGCGAATGCGTCCTTCAACGTGACGACGTTCGCGACCTTTCCGGCGCCAACAGCATCGGTTATCGCTTGATAGACCGCGCCGTGAACCGGATCGGCGAAATGCTCGACATGCAGAATTCCCGTGACGTGCGCGACCGCCTCGTTTCGCATGAGGCAAGCGCCCAAAACGGCTTGCTCGGCTTCGAGATTGCAAGGGCCTAAATCTGATGGCGGGATGCTATTTTGTGCGGTCATCGTTCCCCGCGATCGGCTTGAGGCTGGCCAGAACGCGGTTCAAAACGCTATCAAGGCGCTCGAACGTGTCGGGCGCTTCGTCTTCCGGGATTTCAATAGGGAATTGCGGGCAATCTCTGCCCGTGGTATCAGTGTTCAAAGCAGTTCTCCTAGTGGTTTAGGCGTTCTGTTAGGGGCGGAGGGCTCGTTGCAAGCGGCCTTTCGTCCCGATTCATTTTCATAGCAAGAACGCGCTGATTCGTAAAGCGTTTTACAGCTTGACTCGCATGTATTTCGGGGAGTTGAGGTCATCCGTCGCTCCCTTTGAGAGCGGCGCGGGCGGCAAGCCATCCTCTGAACGGAATCCAGAATGGATCGCGTTCTAACATTGGCTGTTGATCAAGTGGCATCCCATCCTTGCCGATTAGCAATGGACCGAATCGGTCGCTAAACTCGAATGTCCACTTTTTCTTGTCGGTTCCGACCGTGAATGGACCCGCGCCCCATGAATCCATGAAAGCGTTGCCGACGCGAAATCCATGATGTCCGAAGTCGCTCATCCTTCGCTCCCCTTGAGAGCGGAGCGGGCGCGGATAACTTTGGCGATTTCAATGCCGACTGCGGCTCCATTGGAGCCGTCGTGTCCCCATCTCTCAATCATATGGGTCTCGGCAATCTTCGCGCACGCCTCGCGCTCGGCCAGCACGGCCTTTTCGATTTTGGAGTTCAGAAACGCTTCTAGGCCGGGCGCGAGCGTGAAATCGTCGTTAGTCATTGGCGCGGGTCTCCTCGCTAGCGATCAAGGCGTGCAGCATGGCTTCGCATAGAGCTAGCGCCGGAGTGGCCGCATTCGTTACGATGAAAGGGAAGCGCCCGGCGTCAATTTGCGCCCCTGGAGTGTGCCCGCCCTCTACGCACCACTGCCCGAACGTCACCCAATAGCGCCCCGGCAGCACGCACCCAATCAGCGCGGTCGCGGCGTCGATGGATGCGGTGTATTTTGGGATGGGGGTGTAATCTTCGAACGGCTCGCCGTCTCTATCGTGAAGAACCTCAGTCCCTTCCCAATAGGCTTCTCCATGGAGGGAAAACGGATAAAATGTCACGTTGCTGTAGAGCGTAAGCCCCTTGGCTATTTCCGCGTCCAGTTCGGCATCTGGCCCGGTTGCCGCCTCGACCCGCTTCAGCAGCGCCCGGAGCTTGGAAACATCAAAATGCTTGGTCATAGATTGCGCTCCTTGCGGTGGCTGATGGTCGGAACGTCGCTGCAATATGTCGGCTCAATGGCAAAGGTATCTTGGCGATCATCGCGCTTGCCATTTTTCGGCCGGTAGACTTTGAGCCGTGGCGGCGCTGCATTGAGGATTTGTCACCTGGGCCAAACCAATCGTTCCCATTCTTCACGCCGCCGCAATGTTCCCCTGCCAAGCGTGTAAAATCCTGACCGCGCTTCGTCTGGTCCGACCAATTCATTCCTTGCGATTTTCGTCCGGTCTCCTGGACAGACGCCGATTGAAAGGACTTCCCGCTCCCATCAAACCGAAAGCCCGGAACCTTCGCAGCCTTGCGTGTAGGTGGCATAAGCGCCGGGACATCTCCCCAAAAATGAAATGAGCCATAGTTCCACCGCGAGCGCCCAACCCATTCATTTGCCCCGCGCACGTTCTCGACAATCATCGGAATATGCCGCCCCGCCGCGGCGCAAGCCTCGCGCTGAATGCGAAAGCACGCATCGAATAGCGCGGTGAGCTTCGCGCGGGCATCTCCGCTTTCATCCGCCAAGATCGCCGCGCGCTTTGCCTTCGCCTTAGACCAAGGCATGGCCATGTAAGAAAATTCTTGGCAGGGAGGAGAGGCAACGATCAGCGCGGCATCTTTGAATTGCGATCCGTGCAGCGTCAGAACGTCTTGGATGACGAGTTGTGCGGGATAGCGGTGGTCGCCATATTCGTGGCGCTCAATGTCGAAACCGACGACGTAATAACCCTCCGCGAGCAGACCATCTGTCCAGCCGCCTAAACCGGCATACAAATCTATAGCCAGTGGCCGCCTCATTTTCCCACCCCCTCAAGAAATTCCTCAATCAGCCGCTTGTGCCTCTTGTGACCATGCTCAGGTATCCGCCAGAGATTGGTGCGCAGAATCGCGCAAGCCTCGTCGAGTTTTGATGGTCGGCACCCGTGTATCCAGACGAACGCGCGCCTGATGATGTAGGATCTGGCCAGCGAAACGACGGTCATGATGGCTGTCGCCGCGAAGTTCTCCGCGAGGTTTAGGTTTACGCCTATCATGGGGAAAATGAATTGGACTGCGAGCATGGACAGGGCGAAGCCGCTCGCTGTGTTGAGCGTCGCCTCGATTAGGGAGTGAGATCGGGATTGAGTCATGCGTAATCCGCCCCGCCTAGTTGAGCCTCGATCGCCGCCAACGACTGCAGCGTCGAGATTGACCCGTCGGCGATCTGCGCTTCGATCTTGTGAACGGCGTGGACCGGTGTCGTATGATCGCGATTAAAGGCGCGGCCGATTTGCTCCCATGAACCGCCAGCAATCTTGCGAGATAAATACATCGCAACGTGGCGCGGCTCGACCAGATGCGCCATGCGAGATTCGGATAGCATGTCTCGGCGCCCGATCCGAAAATGAGCGCACGCGGCGTGTTGGATTTGCCGAATGGTTGTTTTCTTGCTTGTGGGTGTCATCTCGTAACCACGCTTATTTCCACTCCAAAAAACGCCTCGACGCAACGCTTGCGGATGCGGAAAGCCGCGTCGGCGGTCCCTCCAGCGCCCCGGCTCTTCACGTCTTCGACGGTCCATTCTCCGGTCTCCGGGTCTCGGTATTTGAAATCCGCCGTGTAGGTCATGACGTGGATTGCGTTGATGCTGACTCGGTATTCGGGTTGCCGAGTCAGCTCGCAAATCATCCCGGCTTTCTCGCGCTGGCGCAGTTCTGCAAAGCGCATCATCTCGATCTTGCTATCGAACGTGATGCCATCAAATGTCCGAAACTCCGCAGCGCTCTTGGGAAAGCGCCCGAGCTTCTTGCTTGTCATGAATGATGCGGGAACGCGCGCCGTCATGCCGCGACCTCATTCTCTGGCGCTTCTAATCCCCAACTATCCCAACCGTCACGACGATTGCGCGCATTCAACTCAATCTTAGGCAACGTCGGAAAATAGCCCTCGATCAACTCATAGACCTTCACTGGCTTTTCCGAATGACGGCCAATCGGCGCATCGATGATTGACGCCCATTGAGTCCCTGGTGATGGGCACGGAACATTTCCGCGCGTTCCTATCAGCAACAGCTCATGTTGATTGCGGAACCAATATCCCGTCCCTATCCGATCCTTCGCCCATATCGCATGGGATTTGTATTTGAAGCCCCAAGCATTCATGACGGAGAGAGCTTCGGGTAACATGGGAGCTGTCGCCCAAAGGAACAACACGCAATCATCTGCGGCTAGGTTACCGACCTTGCGATCCATGATGACGCCGGTTTCGCTGCATGGATAATGGTTGTCGGCCGAACGATCCATGCCATTCTCCGACCACGTTTCAAATTTCCATTCAGGGTCCGCGAGGATGACGCCGAAGCGCGCGTCAGGAAGCGCGGTCTGCTTCGCCCCAAGCGATTCTTCTTTCTTCGCCCTCTCGATTTTCTTTATTGCCGCAGCAGGCTTTTTGTCAGCAGCGATCTTATTTTGCTGATCGGGTAGAAGGTCGACGATCTTCTCGGCGGCATTGACGGAAACGCGACCGGATGAAACAGCTTTGACTATTTCCGGCGTTCCCTTTTCAAGAACCTTATTGGCGCGTGCAATCGACCGAACGGAAACTCCAGTGGTATTAGATATGGCCTTGCGGGTGAGAGATGCCGAGTCGACATCTCTAGGCCTCTGCCCGTGCTTTAACGTCTCCATCCTTGCAGACGCGAGCTGCTTAGCGCCCTCGGTCAAATGTCGGCGTTGATAATTCTTCGACCAGACGAACGCCAGCGCGGCGTCTCGATCGCCTTCAAATTCGACGAACCGAGGCGGAATGGATGCTCGAATGCACGCCGCATAACGATTGCGCCCATCTAGGATCATGCCTTCGTAAAGAGTGATCGGGTCTAAAAGACCGTTTTTGCCAATGTCCTCGATCAATTCTTTCGACGTTTCGGCGTCTGCCATGTCGAATATTTCAGAGAACCGATGCGGCGAATATCCCGACATTAGTGTCTTCCCTTTGAAGGGGAGCGCCGGCATCGCCAGCGCTCGCTTTTGGTGCTTAGGAGATTTCAGGATAGGGAGTTGCCGAATCCCAACGAACCGAAACAACCGTAACGGCGCGGGCTTCGCGATAGGCGTTCCATGCGTTAATCAAGATAGCGTTGCGGAACGTCTCATTGATCCGACCGCCGGAGTCGATCGTGGCTTTGCGCAGAGCACTAAAGGCAGACCTCGCTTGATTCTTGTTCTCAAGCATTAGATTGGCGAATCCTTTAGCGTCCTTTTTCGATTTACCGGAGAAAAGATAGAGCAGCGCAGCGACGGGTGCCGCCGGGACTTTCGTCTTGAACGCCTTAACCTCTTTTTCGATCTTGACGGCGATTTGCACGCATTCGTCGAACAGCTTTTGATCAACGTTTTTGCGATAAAATTGCAACGCCTCCTCGTTTGTGAGTTGCGTATGACGCGCCGTAGGGTCTTCCTCCAGAATGCTTATCCACCGTGTCGCGTGTGCGCTAACAGTCGCATAAGGAATTCCGGCGATTGAGAAAGCGTCAACGTTTGATCGCTTCCTTCCTATATCGATCAACGTGAAGACCGCATCATCAATTCCGAAAACGAGATAGCTGTAGAATGGCTGTCCAGACCGGACACACGCGAGAAGTCTGTGCTGGCCGTCGATAAGATGTCCGAGCTTACCAAACACCAATGTCGCGCCGGTCACTCTCCACCAGTCCTCGGACATGGCGGATTCATACTCCTCTACTTTCACTGAAGACGCCTTACGGTTGCCAATCCCGTGCCGCTTTTCCAAAATCCACTGTGCGAGTTGCGGTGTAATTAGATGGACGCGGGACGGCTCGTTTGTTTTTGCCGTTGAAATCAGATCGAGCAATATCTCGACCTGCTCTTCAAGAGCCTGAGACGGCGTGAAAAAGCGCTGAAGTTGTCTCACCTTTGGAAGCTGGTGCACTGGTGTCGGGGCGATATCCCCGCCGATTTGTCCGGTTGCTATCTCGGCAATCCGGCCACCATTGCAGCCAAAATGAGCCGCTATGTCGTGCTGCTTGTGGCCGAGTTTCAAGAACCCTTTAGCGTGGCCGATTTCATCGTTGGTAAGCATCTTGTTTCTCTTCGTTCAGGGAACCTTTACGGCCGGGCTCCCAGCGGCCAAACCGCCGATTGGCGGAGTTCTCTAGAGTCTCGTCAAAACCCCAAATCCATTTGAAGGGCGTCACCATAAAGGCGGAGAAGTTCCGCTTCCTCGGTGCGAGCATCGGCTGATTTCTTGCGAAGCGCGATCAGCCTTTTGAATATTTTGCCGTCGAATCCAGCGGACTTAATCTCTTTGATAAGCTCCGCTTGATCCTCGACAACAGCCTTGCGGTCTTCATCAAGCTTCTCAAACCGCTCGACGAACGCCTTTAGCTGCCCGCCATCCGGCGCGTTGCCAGCGCCGCTCATAATCTTTCACCGTCAGGGCATCTAAAATCAACGGGGCGCATGCCGTCCAAACACAACAGCAAATGCTCCGACTGAGTGATCGTCGGCTTGATGGCGTTGGACGGATTTTTGGGGCCGTCGAAAACGTAGGCGGCGAGGATGATGGCCGCCATAATCGCGCCACCCGCGAGATCGATCATCCACAACTTCAGTTTCATGTTCACCTCCATCATCCACGGCACCGCGCGGACTGCGCGCACCTGTCAATCGTCTTCGCCAGCCACAACAGCAGCCGCGCGAACAAGAGCCTTACTAACCAGAGTTTTCGCTTCGGCAACCGCACTCGACATCGACACACCTCGCAAAAGCTTTTTACGCATCTTGCAAACGCTCCCGTGCTCAACTCACAGCATGGAAACGCAGCACACAGACCCAACAGACCTACGTAGTTTCACCAGTCTCGCCATTGCAGTGGCGAGCGTTATTTCCAACTTGCCCCGAAAAGCACCGAGCGAACCGCGGGCGCGGCTCAAGCTCGGTGAAGTCGGGGAGGACTACCAAGGAGGAGGAACCCTTGGCCTTCGCGCCGGAGGAAGCCAACGCGAAGCTCTGCCACGGCTTTCGCCGCGAATAGGTTGCCGTCTCTCCGAGCTGTCACCGTCTGATGGCCTAACAGGATCACGGTTCTACCTTTTGGCTTACCATCTAGCCCCATCCACCAATGCAGATCGCAAATGGGCATTCTTCTTTCCCTGACGCCGAGGCGTTGGAGCGGCTGCATAGAAACAACGAACGCTCTTGCGAGCGAATAACCGCGACGCTCATGCACAGAGGCCAGTCCAGACACGAGCGTCGCTAGGCTTGCGGGCGTTATTGTCCGCAATTCGAATTAGTCGGTTTTCAGTGGAGCCCAGCGAGTTGCGCCATATCCTCAGCATGAGACTTGGCGTCATATGGCCAAACCATCGGAGCCGCTCTCATGATCGGTTCGAACTCACCAGGCTTGTGCCACTTCGTTGGCGCGAAATAGTAGTTCAATTCGTCGGCCTGTTCCCGCGCGGACTCGTAGCTCTCGCACGGGGTCAGTTCGTCGGGGCCGCGCACATGGCAACACCAAAGCAGGGGACGTTTGCGAATGAGAAAATCGCGGAGATGCTCCAGAATATCACTCATGGCGTTTCCCCCGTTTCGATTGGGATAGACGGCGACGGTGACGGGATCAGGATTTCGCAATCGCGAAAGGGAAAGAAGTCTTCTGGCTTCACGTCTCCCTTCGTCGCTTCGAAAATGCGCTGGATAAGACCGATCGGAGTGCTCAACTTTGAATCCCGTAGGCGGCTGATCGTCGATTGCGATACGCCGACGAGATCAGCGAATTGCTGCTGCGTCAGCCCGTTTTCCTTGATGTAAGCCTCGATCTTCATTCCTCGAATATGCATGACATTCATATGCGCGTCAAGCATCAAAATGCATCAAGCGCTATTCAGTCTCAGCAGCGGCTAAGGGCATAGTTCCGCCTTCCGCTATTCCCGGCTACTAAGCCAAGCGGTAATGGGGAGCCATCCTAGACCGTATCCCTGAGATGCCATGCCTTTCGGCTATCGCCCCGAGGTCTCCGCATAGCTATCGTCGTTCTCGTAAACGCGGATGCTGTGGCATCCGGTTATGCGGATATAAAGCCACGTAGCGATGTTTTCGGCTGTTGGATTTTCCAATCCATCGACATCATTTAACAGCCGATGGTCGAGAATCTTGATTATAGGCATAATCGCGGCGTCCATGTCGGCAAAGTCCGCGACGAAACCGCGATCATCGAGATTGCCGGAAAAAACGACTTCGATCCTATAATTGTGACCATGCATGTTTTTGCATTTGTGACCGTCCGGCACGAGCGGAAGGCGATGCGCGGCTTCGAAACGGTAAGTTCGACCTATTTTCATCTGTTATTCTCCGTCTCTACTTTTCCACAATGTTTGCATTTACGCGACCAAATCCCGTAGGAGGCGGCTAGTTGATCGTAAATCCAGCAGTGGATTCCAAAGAAGCATTGCAGTTTCATATCAACTCCATTTGTTCGTGCCTTTGGTGCCATGTTCCCGGCGTCTGCATCGCGTCCCATCGGTCAGCCATAGTGCGCGGCGTGTTTTGGGGGCGATTATGGTTTCTGGCGATGTCCGTGCTATCGACGGAAGCGAATGGCCAGCGATGACCGCTGCACTGCAACCCGCGAAGCATATGAATCGACGGGAGGAAACGATGGCGTTTGGCCAATTCGTTCCAACATTCGTCCATCCGGCGCTCCCATGACGGGGAGAGAACAACCGCATATTCAGCAGTAGAACCGACGCAGACGCGCGGCCATTTCTCAGTGAGCTTGAGAAGGCGATTGAGTGGTTCGTCCATGTGCCAAACCGGAGCGCCCTTATGCCCGTGTGGCCATTCTCGCAAAAGCGCTTCTTGGACTTGAGAACCGCCGTCGATAACGTCTGGAATTACAGCCCAGGTTGTCGGGTATGAAAGCCACCGTTCGCACCAAGCGTAAAACGATGGCCAATCTGTCGGCAATCCAGACTTCCACTTTGAAAACGCACCATTATCGAGCATGACGGATTGCCCGATTTGATGGACGCGCGCCACGTCTTGCGGAGCCTGATGGCTCACGCACAAATGCCGCCCGCTCAGTTCATAGAGCGCGGTCAGCGGAGTGATCGGCGTCCCGTGATAATGGATCACAGGTTGCTTTCTGGCGCGAAAACGCCTAAATATCTGCCTGTCGGCACTGGTTTCCCAACCACTCTCTTGCTGGCCATTCCCCGGGGCCGGGCTCTGGCAATCTGTCTCGCCAGTAAGGAACGACTCGCGGCTGGCCTCAAACCGCAGCGAGTGTTCCTAGCGAGCCGCCTCCATTTCCTGTTCGGCCATATAGCAGAGCAAGGAGCATTCGCCCTTTGGCTCGGCGTCGAACTTTCCGCGCGATGGATCTAGATTGTCGAGTAGGATCGGCGTGCCGTCATCCTCGCGCCAAAGCGCGCTGCCATCGCCGAGGCGACGCTGAAGCGTGGCCATCCTCTCGAAAACCTCTGGGAAATCGACGCGAATCTTGTTCCAATAGCCCATGCCAGCCTTGCAGCATCCGATGCAATTATTGTTATGATAACCAAGGAGATACATCTCTGGGATGGCGATGCCGGCGCGCTCGACCATCGCTAAGCAATCTGTTTTGGTGAGGCCCGCGTCAATTAGCGGCGTTTCAATAGAAATTTCGAAGTTCTGCTCTCTTAGCCTCGATGCCCGCGCAATGTCGGGGCCATCGGCGGTATATCCAAAAACCGTGATATCATCTGGCCTCGCGAACGCCATTGCTGGCTGCCGCTTTAGAAACCCCGTGCATGGGGCGCCAGCGTGTGACGTGATAAACCGCTCGCCCTCCCATACTGCCCATGTGTCGGCATATTTCCCTTTGGGAAGCGTAATGATTTCAACGCCAAGCCACCGCTCGCAGTCGCGCAAAAATCGTGGGTTGTCAGAGCTTTCAGAGCCCGGATCGCTATAGGTCACGACGATGCGCTCGTCGCCGTATTTATGGATGGCCAGCTTGGCGGCGACCGCACTTGCGGCACCACATGAGAACCGGCAGACGACGCGCGGGAGCCGGATCAACACCAAAATCCCAATGACGTAGCTATAAGAATCAAGATCAGGCCAACCATGATCCCGACCGTTACCCCGATGGCGAATATGCGTTGCCCCTGCGTCATTGTCATGCAGTTGCGCGATGATCCGCCCGAGTGTATATCTTTGCCTGTCGGCATCGTTGGTTCTCCTTATACCTTCGTTCCAATGCTGGCCTCCCCCGGAGCGGTCAACTCGCGTGGGGAACCCTATTCGCCCGTCAGGCTTCACAGCCTGGCGGGCGTTCTTGTTTTAGGCTAGCTCAAGCCACCGGTCAATAAAAATATGCTTGAGATGCATTTTTAGGCTTGACCAGCGTATGCATGAGATGCATTATCCTCCACATCGAACCACCCACCGCGCCGCACCGGCGCATGGATCGAGGGAGACCGAGAGTGACGAAAGCCCCGACCAAGACGAAGAAGGCCGCTAAGCCGAAGGAAGTCGAGGCTGTTGTCGATGCGCCCGCGCCGGTCGCGGCTCAAGAGCTAGTGACGCTCACTGCCTTCAAAGGCTTCGACAAAGACCTAAAATGCCGCTACTTCCAATTCGAAGTCGGAAAATCCTATGCGCATGAAGGCCCGGTCGTCATTTGCGAGAGCGGCTTCCATTCCTGCGAAGACCCGCTTGATGTTTGGTCATATTACGACCCATTTGATTCACGCTTTGCAGAGGTGGAAGTTTCTGGAACGCTCGCTCGTCATGATGGCGACAGCAAGATCGCCTCGGCGACAATCATCATCAAAGCCGAATTGAGCCTGCCGAAGTTTATCTCCAAAGCGATCAAATGGGCGTTCGATAAAACGAAAGTTGACAGCGGCGACTACGCGA
>PLZT01000278.1:0-3566 GCA_003152255.1 Methylocystaceae bacterium
AGATTGGGCGTCGGGATGACGCCGCCAAAAGTGGACGGCGCGCCAAAACCCGTGTCGTCGGTCATGATGAGTAGAATGTTGGGCGCGCCTTTCGGCGGAACGACGCGCGCCGGCCAAAAAGGCTTCGATTGCGCGGCGTTGCGCTCGATCTTGCCTTCGAATTTTTGCGGAGCGGGCGGAAGCTGTTCGCCGCTTAGCGTTGTCGTCGCGCTCGGCGAACCCGGCGCGCCGCCCGCTTGCTGAGCGGCCGCCGGTTCTGGCGGACACGCGACCAGGAGGGCGGCGAATATTCCCGAAACCAAAACCGCGAAGCGAACGAAGCCCATGGCGATCTCCAATTCCAACGAAAATTAAGCGAGCAGTTTAGCGTCAAGTTTCGGCCACTCTAGCTAACGTTGCCTCGAGAAACTAGGCTTTTGGGGGAAACTCGCTAATTCGGCGGGAGCGCCAAATTGTCGCGGCGTTAATCGCCGGTTTCGGCGTGACGCCGGCGCTTTGGGCGAGATTAGGAAATTCAAATCGATCCATGTCTCGCGCTATTGGCGGAGCTTCGCGCCACGCGACGACACCCGGCTGGCGACTGTCTCAAATCTTGTGGAACAAACAAACCGCTGCCTCTAACGCCGCGCAAAAAATTGCTCTATGAGATTTTCCATGAAGAGCTTTCGCAACCGCCGCCAAGTCGGCCACTCCGCCGCCGAAATGTTCGCGCTCGTTTCCGACGTCGAATCCTATCCCAGATTCGTGCCGTTGTGCGAGGGGATGCGCGTGCGCCGCCGCGCGCCGATGGGCGAGGGGGTCGAGGTCATCGTCGCCGAAATGCAGGTGGGCTTTCGCGCGATCTGCGAACGCTATGCCAGCCGCGTCACCTGCAACGCGCACAAGCTCGAAATACTCGTCGAATATATCGACGGTCCCTTCAAGAAACTCGATAATCGCTGGGCCTTCCGGGACGAACCGCCGGGGCCATCGGGCGAGGCGCGCTCGGTCGTCGAATTTTTCATCGCCTATGAGTTCAAGAGCGCCGCGCTCGGCCTGCTTATGGGCGCGATGTTCGACGCCGCCTTCCACAAATACAGCGACGCCTTTGTCAAGCGCGCCGATCAGGTCTACGGAAGACGCTGAGCGGAATCTATAAGCATTTCCAATGCTTGAGCCACGGCCGCGGCGCGGATCTCATCGCGCGACAGCGGGCCGAAGCGCCGCTCGACGTGCCGCGCGCCATCCGGCCCCGCGCAGGCGAAATGCACCAGGCCGACCGGCTTTTCGACCGAGCCGCCGTCGGGGCCGGCGATTCCGGTGATGGAAACGGCGAGCGTCGCGCGCGAAAATTTCAGCGCGCCTTGGGCCATCTCGATGGCGGTCTCGCGGCTGACGGCGCCGAGGGCGTCGAGCGTCTCGGTCCGCACGCCCAGCATCTCAACTTTTGCTGCATTCGAATAGGTGACGAAGCCGCGATCAAAAATTTCCGAGGCGCCGGGAAGGTCGGTGATGGCGCCGGCGACGAGCCCGCCGGTGCAGGACTCGGCGGTCGCGATCATGTGCGCGCCCCTGCGCGCCAGATCCAACAATTCGCGCGCCAATGCGCGTTTATGCGCGTCGCGCATGAGCCTATCCCGGCAGTCGGACGGTGGCGAGGGCCAGCGCAGCCATCCCCTCCTGGCGCCCGGTGAACCCAAGCCGCTCCGAGGTTGTCGCCTTGACGGCGACGCGGTCGATGTCGACGCCCATGATCTCGGCGAGACTGGCGCGGATCGTCTCACGATGCGGCCCGATTTTGGGAGATTCGCAGACGATTGTGGCGTCGATATGAGCGATCATCCCGCCGCGCCCGCGCACGAGATCGGCCGCATGCGCGAGAAAAATCGAGGACTTAGCGCCTTTCCATTGAGGATCGGAGGGCGGGAAATGCGAGCCGATATCGCCCTTTGCGATGGCCCCGAGAATGGCGTCGGTGACGGCGTGAGCGAGCACGTCCGCGTCGGAGTGGCCGGCGAGCCCGTGATCATGGGGAATCGAGACGCCACCGAGCCAGACATGATCGCCGGCCGCGAAGGCGTGAACATCGTAGCCCTGTCCGGTGCGAATATCCGGCAAGTCATTGAGCAGCAAGAATTCCGCGCGCAAAAAGTCCTCCCTGGAGGTGAGCTTGAAATTGCCCGGATCGCCCTCGAATATGTGGACGGCGTGGCCGGAGCTTTCAGCGATCATGGCGTCGTCGGTGAACTCCAGCGCCCGCGAGGCCGCCGCGCGATGCGCCTTTAAAATCAATTCGAAATCAAAGGCCTGCGGCGTCTGCACGGCGCGCAGCCGCGCTCGCTCGGGCGTCGCGACCACCGTGCCGGCGGCGTCGATCTCCTTGATCGTGTCGGCCAGCGGCACGCCAGGCGCCGCCGCGCCGTGATCCCGTGCCGCGTCGATCGCGCGGGCGATCAGCGCCGCATCGGCGAAGGGCCGGGCGGCATCGTGAATCAGCACGATTTTCGGTGGTTTCTCAATCGCTTGCAGCGCCTCCAGCCCATTGCGGACGCTCGCCTGCCGCGAAGCGCCGCCGATGGCCGGGGGCAGAATTGTTTCGCGCAAGGCGGCGGGAAGCTCCGCGACGCTGGCGTCGTAAAGCGCGCGGTCGTCGGCGTGAATGACCGTCAGCAGCACGGCCCGCGGCGCCGCGGCGTGCAACGCTTTTAGCGTGCGGGCGAGCAGGGTTTCGCCGAGCAGGGGCCGGTATTGCTTGGGGATTCCCTCGCCGGCGCGCGAGCCGCGTCCGCCGGCGACGGTGAGGATGGCGAGGGGAGACGACGCTGTCATGGCGCTGCTGTGTCGCGTTTTGGCGGCGGCGTCAATCGCGGGCGGGAGCCAGAAGAGGGCGACTCAGCGGATATGGATGAAGAAAAACTTTACCGCTGCTTCGAGATGCAGCAAGCCGTGAAGGCGCGAATTGCAAACGCACAGCCAAAAACAGTGCGACAATTGCGCCGCCCGACAAAATTTGCCAGCCCGCGAAAAATTGCTTATACTCTAGGCAAGATGACACATGCTGAAACTTTGGGCGTCGCCCTGGGCGAGCAGCCGCTGACAGTCGGCGGCCTCGCGATCTCGGGCCGCGCCTTCCTCGCGCCCATGGCCGGCGTCACCGACGCGGCCATGCGGCGGATCGCCGAGCGTCATGGCGCCGGCGCGACGTTTAGCGAAATGATCACCGCGGCGGGCGTTTCGCGCGGCGACCGGGAGACCCGGCTGCGGCTCGCCGGCGCGCGGGAACGCCAAACGGCTCCCCGCGTCATTCAGATCGCCGCGCGCGACCCGGAAGGGATCGCGCTGGCCGCGCGCCATGCGGCGGACACCGGCGCGGGGTGGATCGACATCAACATGGGCTGTCCATGCAAAAGAGTCACCGGCGGGCTCGCCGGCTCCGCGTTAATGCGAGATCTGGACCAGGCCAGCCGACTGATCGCCGCGACCGTTAGCGCGGTCGACATTCCCGTGAGCGTAAAAATGCGGCTTGGCTGGGATCACGCCTCGCTCAACGCGCCGGAGCTGGCGCGCCGGGCGGAGGCCGAGGGCGC
>PLZT01000278.1:3591-4557 GCA_003152255.1 Methylocystaceae bacterium
CATTATCTCGCCGCCGGGCGGCTTCGCCCGCCACCGTCTCGCGAGGAGCGCGGCGCGCTGGCGCTGGAGCATTTGGAAAGTCTAATCGCGGCGATGGGGCAGGGGCCAGGGCTCCGTCACGCGCGAAAACATCTCGCCGCCTACGCCGACCATGCTGGCGTTGGAAGGCGAGAAGAAGAACGGGCGCCGCGCCGCGCCCTGGTCGTCAGCGACGAACCGCGAGAGGTCCGCCGGTTGATCGAGCACCTGTTTGCAATCCCCGAACGCGAGGAAGCCGCATGAACGCCAAGCCGGATCGCGCCGAGAAATCCATCGCGCCGCCGCTCGCCCGTCTGCGGGTGATCGGCGGCGATGACCGTTCCTGCATTCTGGAGACGTTGCCGCATGTCATCATCGCGCTTCGCAAGGACGGCGTCATCGTCGACGCCAACGCCGCCGCCGAGTCTTTTTTCGAGATCGGCAAACCCCTGCTGATCGGCCAGACGCTGGAGCGCCTGCTGCCTTTCGGCTCCTCGCTTTTGACGCTTATCGGCCAAGTGCGCGAGCGCGGCGCCGCGATCAACGAGTATAAAATCGACCTCGGGCGCCCCGGTCCGAGTGGCGACCGGAGGGTCGACGTGCATTGCGCGCCCCTCGCTCAAAGTGACGGCGGCGTGCTAGTTGTGCTGCAAGAACGTACAATTGCCGATAAAATAGACAGGCAACTGACCCATCAAGGCGCGGCGCGCTCTGTTTCCGGGCTCGCGGCGATGCTGGCGCACGAGATCAAGAANNGCTGACGCGGCTGATCTGCGACGAGACGGACCGGATCGTGCGGCTCGTCGACCGCATGGAGGTTTTCTCCGATCAACGGCCGCTGCGACGCGACAAGGTCAATATCCACACCGTGCTCGATCATGTGAAGCAGGTCGCCCGCAACGGTTTCGCGCGGCATATCCGCTTCACCGAGAATTACGATCCCTCGCT
>PLZT01000497.1 GCA_003152255.1 Methylocystaceae bacterium
CGCGTCGCGGGCGCGAAACAGCGCGCGGCCGCCGGCGCCGTCGTCGCGCGACGAGATGTAGTGGCCGGTGGCCAGTATGTCGGCGCCAAGATCGCGGGCGGTGTCGAACAGATCGGCGAATTTGACGAATTGGTTGCAGGCGACGCAGGGCACCGGCGTCTCGCCGTTGGCGTAGCTTTCCGCGAAGCCGTCGATCACTTTCTCGCGAAAACGCGCTTCGTAATCCAGCACGAAATGCGGAACGCCGAGGCGCTCGGAAACCCTGCGGGCGTCCTCTATGTCCTGGCCGGCGCAGCAGGCGCCCTTGCGATGCGTCGCCTCGCCATGGTCGTAAAGCTGCAGGGTCACGCCGACGACATCGTAACCCCGGTCCTTCAACAGGGCCGCGACNNCGCTTGCCAGCGACCAGGGGCTCGTGGTCGAGAGGGAGGGAGTTCATTTTACGCCAAACCATTACAAAGGACGCGGGCGGGCCGCGCAACGTCGCTTGTGAAGGCCATTTAAAGCATTATCCCCGTCTCGACGCAATTTTTTGCGGCGGGGCGAAGGCTCGGCCGCGAGCGGGTGCGTGTTCGCCGAGGACGACAATGGCGACCTCGCGTCGCGAGACTTGCGTGCGACGCACCATAAATAGGCTAAGCCGTGGAGCGATGGCCCGCGAAGGCGGCTGTTCCGTTTTGGCTAGCGATTTTCGGGAGCGGTCGTCCGCCATGGGGCGCATCTCGCATCCTGGCGCGTAAAACCGCCGTGAATACAATATCGCTTTCGCCGGGCTTGATCCTATAGTCAAATCACTATAAATAGCGCTTCGCGTGGTTTTGCACGCCTTCTTTGCAACCCCTGGAACTTCTCGGAACGGCCTTCGCGCCCGCGGGATTAGAGCGATGATTGGTGAAACAGATCGCGGCGGCGACAATTCCGTCAAGGCGCAGCTGGCGCGCAAAATCGCCGGCCTGATGCGCGAGCGCGGCTTGCGCCAGATCGAGGCGGCGGGCCTGTTCGGCGTCAAGCAGCCGGATGTCTCGAAGCTGCTGCGCGGCGACTTCCGCCAGTTTTCGCTGGAACGGCTGCTGCGCTTTCTGGTGGCGCTGGGTCAGGACGTGGAAATTTCCGTCCGGCCGCATGTCGGCGCCGCGCCCAGCCTGCGCGTCGATTGACGCGGCCGGGCGATCACGAGTTTCGTCGGAGGAATTGAATCATGACAGCATCAGCGCCCGCGGAGCAATTCGCTTCCGCCTGCTTCGATCCGCTCAACGACAGCATCGAGCGCGCGCAATCCGCGCTGCTCGCGCTCGGCAAGAGCGACGGCCACTGGTGTTTCGAGCTCGAGGCCGACTGCACCATTCCGGCCGAATATGTGCTGATGCGCCACTACCGCGACGAGCCCGTCGACGCCGTGCTCGAGGGCAAGATCGGTAACTATCTGCGCCGCCTGCAAGGCGACCACGGCGGCTGGCCTTTGTTCCAAGACGGCGCCTTCAACATCAGCGCCAGCGTCAAGGCCTATTTCGCGCTCAAGATGATCGGCGACAGTGTCAACGCCACTCACATGGCGCGCGCGCGCGCGGCTATTTTGGAGCATGGCGGCGGCGCCCAAAGCAATGTGTTCACGCGCACTCTATTGGCGCTCTATGGCGAAATACCGTGGCGCGGCGTGCCGGTGATGCCGGTCGAGATCATGCTGCTGCCCAAATGGTTTCCGTTCCATCTCGACAAGGTGTCCTATTGGGCGCGCGCGGTTCTCGTGCCGATGCTGGTGCTGATGGCGAAAAAGCCGCGCGCGAAGAATCGGCTCGGCGTGCATATCGGCGAACTGTTCGTCACGCCGCCCGAAGAGGTGCGCCAGTGGCCCAAGGGCGAACATCAGACTTTTCCCTGGACGGCGATATTCGGCGCCGTCGACAGGCTGCTGCATGTCGCCGAGCCTTTCTTCCCCAAATCGACGCGCAACGCAGCGATCGGCCGCGCCGAAAGCTGGACGACGGAACGGCTCAACGGCGTCGACGGCCTCGGCGCGATCTTCCCGGCGATGGTCAACAGCCTGCTGATGTATGACGTGCTTGGCGTTCCCGCGAGCGACGCGCGCGTAGAAGCCGCGCGGGAATCGATCGAGCGGCTGCTCGTCGTTCACGAGCATGAAGCCTATTGCCAGCCCTGCGTCTCGCCGGTCTGGGACACCGCGCTGGTCGCGCACGCTCTGCTTGAAGCGGGCGGAGAGGAGGCGCGCGCGCGGGTCAAAAAGGCGCTCGAATGGCTGGCGCCGCTGCAAATTCTCGATGTGAAGGGCGACTGGGCGGCGCAGCGGCCCGATGTCGCGCCCGGCGGCTGGGCGTTCCAATACGCCAACGCCTATTATCCCGATGTCGACGACACCGCCGTCGTCGTCACCGCGATGGACCGTTTTTCCCGCGAGACCGGCGACGCGCCCCATGGCGAGCGTATCGCGCGAGCGCGCATATGGGTCGAGGGGCTGCAGAGCAAGAATGGCGGCTGGGGCGCCTTCGACGCCGACAATTGCCATTACCACCTCAACCACATTCCCTTCGCCGATCACGGCGCGCTGCTCGATCCGCCGACCGCCGACGTTTCCGCGCGCTGCGTCTCCATGCTGGCGCAGCT
>PLZT01000074.1 GCA_003152255.1 Methylocystaceae bacterium
CCAAGTCAATCCGTCCAGCGGCGAATTCCGCTTCAATAGCGCTGCTTACACGGTCGACGAGCTTTTGCGACGTCGGGCCGAGATTGGAGCCGGAGGAATTCGCGGCGTTATAGGGAGCATCGACCGTCTTGGTTGAGTCCGCGGGATCGGGCGTGCTGGTCGCCGAGGGGCGGCCGTGAAAATAGCGATCCGAGGTGAAGTTCTGAGCGATCAAGGACGAGCCGACAATCTTGCCATCACGCTCGATGACGCCACCATTGGCTTGATTGGGAAACACGAGTTGCGCGACGCCAGTGATAGCCAAAGGATAGGCTAGGCCGTTCAAGGCAGTGAACAAGACGATCATCACGATCGCGGGACGCAGTTGGGCCAACATGATGGACTCCTCAAGCTAGATGCAGGGCGGAGACGACGAGGTCGATGAGCTTGATGGCGACGAACGGCGCGACGATGCCGCCCAGGCCGTAGATCAGCAGATTGCGGCGCAGCAGAGCGGCGGCGCCGACGGGACGATACTCGACGCCCTTCAAGGCTAGCGGGATCAGCGCGATAATGACCAAGGCGTTGAAAATGACAGCCGAAAGTATCGCCGACTGAGGCGACGCGAGCTTCATGACATTGATCGCCTCCAACTCTGGGTAGGTGACGACGAACAGAGCCGGGATGATCGCGAAATATTTGGCGACGTCATTGGCGATGGAGAAGGTGGTCAGTGATCCGCGCGTCATCAGCAGTTGCTTGCCGATGGCCACAATTTCGATGAGCTTGGTCGGATCCGAATCGAGATCGACCATATTACCAGCTTCGCGCGCCGCCTGCGTGCCAGTCTGCATGGCGACGCCGACATCGGCTTGCGCCAGCGCGGGCGCATCATTGGTGCCGTCGCCGCACATCGCGATAAGGCGCCCGCCTTGCTGCTCCCCGCGAATGTATTTCAGCTTGTCCTCGGGTGTCGCCTGCGCGATGAAATCATCGACGCCGGCTTCCGATGCGATCGCCGCCGCCGTAATGGGATTGTCGCCGGTCACCATGACCGTTTTGATGCCCATGACGCGCAACGCCGCGAACCGGTCCTTGATATCCGGTTTGACGATATCCTTGAGATGAACGACGCCGAGCAATTGTCCATTCTCGGATACGGCGAGCGGCGTGCCGCCCGAGCGGGAAACGCGCTCGACCGCCCGGTTGAAGTCCTCGGGCGCCTGATCCGCAGCCAGCCCGGTCTGCCCCAGGATGGAATCGACCGCGCCTTTGCGCAGCGCGCGTCCGGGAAGATCCACGCCCGAAATCCTGGTATGGGCGGAGAAAGGCACGATCCGCGCGTCGGCGCCAATGTCAGGCGCGGTCAAGCCGTAGCGGCTCTTCGCCAGAGAGACGATCGAACGGCCTTCCGGCGTTTCATCGGCGAGCGAGGCCAGCATGACGGCTTCCGCTAGACCCTGCTCTGATACGTTGCCGATCGGAATGACCTCATCGGCCATGCGGTTGCCGAAGGTGATGGTGCCGGTCTTGTCGAGCAGCAACGTGTCCACGTCGCCCGCCGCCTCCACCGCGCGGCCAGAAGTGGCGATGACGTTGAAGCGGATCAGGCGATCCATGCCGGCGATGCCGATCGCCGACAGCAGGCCGCCGATCGTCGTCGGAATCAGGCACACGAGCAGCGCAATGAGCACCGTGACGGAAAGAACCGTTCCCGAATACCCAGCAAGCGACCAGAGGGTCACGCAGACGATGAGGAAGATGATGGTCAATCCCGACAACAGAATCGACAACGCGAGTTCATTAGGCGTTTTCTGGCGCTCGGCGCCTTCGACCAGCGCGATCATGCGATCGATGAAGGTCGAGCCGGGCGCGGCGGTGATCTTCACCTTGATCCAATCGGAAAGAACCGTGGTCCCTCCTGTCACCGCCGAGCGGTCGCCACCGGCTTCGCGAATGACGGGAGCGGACTCGCCGGTAATCGCCGACTCATTGACCGAAGCCACGCCTTCGACGATTTCGCCGTCGCCGGGAATGAGATCGCCAGCCTCGACGAGAACGATGTCTCCGATCCTCAGATCGAGCGCCGAGACGCCCTCGACGACGCCTTTCATGCCGCTCTTGTTGTCGGGATCGATGAGTCGCTTCGCATGCGTGTCGCTTCGCGTCCTGCGGAGGGCGTCGGCCTGCGCCTTGCCGCGCCCTTCCGCGACAGCTTCGGCGAAATTGGCGAACAGCACGGTAAACCACAGCCAGGCGGCGATCTGGCCCGAGAACAGCGCGACGCCGTTGTGCGTGACCAGATCGCGAATAAAGAAGATTGTCACGACCGCCGAGACAGCCTCGGTCACGAAGATCACCGGATTGCGCGCCAGCTTGCGTGGATCGAGTTTATGGAACGCGTCCATTATGGCGCGTCTGATGATGGCCGCATCGAACAGGCCGGGTGCGACGACTTTGTGGGACATGGAAGAAACTCCGCTCAGAAGGTTTTGCCCGCTTGCATCAGGAAGTGCTCGACGACTGGACCCAGTGCGAGAGCCGGGAAATATTGGAGCAGGTACAGGATGACGATGACGCCGAGCAGCAGCCCCACGAACAAGGGTCCGTCCGTCGGGAAAGTGCCGGCCGAGGCAGGCGCTTTCTTCTTGGCGGCGAAAGACCCTGCCAAGGCCAGCACCGGAATCACATAGGCGAAGCGCCCGAGGAACATCGCAAGGCCGAGCGTGGTATTGAACCAGGGCGTATTACCGCTCAGGCCCGCGAAGGCCGAGCCGTTGTTCGCGTTGGTCGACGCGAAGGCGTAGAGAATCTCGGTGAGGCCGTGCGGTCCGGCATTGCCCAGACTGTCGAGCGCGGATTTCACCATAACCGACGCGGCGGAGAAGCCGAGCACGGTGATCGGATAGATCAGCACAGCCAGCATCGCGAGTTTCATTTCGCGGGTTTCGATCTTTTTACCGAGATACTCCGGCGTGCGTCCAACCATGAGGCCGGCGACAAAGACGGCGACGACGGCGAGAACGAGGAAGCCATAAAGGCCCGCGCCAACGCCGCCGGGCGAGATGCAGACGAGCAGCATGTTGAACAACGGCACTAGGCCGCCGAGC
>PLZT01000356.1 GCA_003152255.1 Methylocystaceae bacterium
AAGTTTACTTCGCCTCAGCCTCGTGCCAAAACCTTGAAAATATTGTTGCACTTCAACCTTGATTCCGCCCAGCCATAAAACGCGCTCCCCATTTCGGAGGGCGGCAACGACCATCTTGGCGTCAATGGCCTTCTTGATTGACGCGCAAAATGCCTGCCTTTGACGGTCGGCGAGTTTTTTCGGGGTATCGTCCGGCTTCGGGGCCTCGGCGATCTTCGCGTAATACCGCTCTCTCACGGCTGCATCGGGGACTGCCCGAACAGACGGACCGTCGGCGAATGGCCGGAATGGCTCGCCAGCCTCTTCGAGCGCTTCGACGATCACTGTCATTAAAAGGCGTTGCGCACGGGGAACTAATTTAGCTGGCGTCGCGGCTTTCGGCTTTTCCGTCACCTCTTCAATGGTGTTGACCACAAGCGTCGAAATATCGTCGCCATCGCTGTCCAGCGCGATAAC
Source organism: Methylocystaceae bacterium (assembly GCA_003152255.1). The sequence continues at coordinate 457 of PLZT01000356.1, forward strand.
GATGCGGTCCATGGAAATATTGAGATTGAGTTTTGTTTCTTCGTCCTTCAATTTTTTGAGGGACATGGTTGTGTCAAACGAATCCTTTTGGCGCTCGCAAATTAGCTCTACGTCGATTCCGCACGTAAGGCCGCTCCATCCCCTCATGCGTTGGTCGTTCGATAACCCTACATGGTGGATTGCGAGCACGAGGCATTTGAAGTGATTTGAGAGCGCGGTAGCGTTGATAAGAAGCTGCGCCATTCCCGCGCCGTTCTCATCCGCGCCTCCCAAAGATGCCGCGATCGTGTCGAGTTCAATGAGCGACGGGTCGGGACAGATAGCTTCAACCGCCGAAATGAGTTCCTTTAAGTCGCCTTGTGCCGTTCCGAGATTTGGCGCAACGGCGGTCATATGGAACGGAGCAGCGTCCGACGCGCCGCGATCTTTATTGTATTGGTGGAACCCGATGATGCGCTTGCGCACGCCGGCCGCGCCCTCTGCGGCAATGTAGATGACGGCCCCTTGCGCGGTCTTCCGGTCGGACCAATTCCAGCCGTGAGAGATATGGCCGCCTATGTCTATGGCGATGAATGACTTAAACGACATAGATTGCCCATAAAGGACCGCAACGCCCACTCTCGGGAACAACTTTTTTACTAACCATTCCTCGGATGCGGGGTCGAAGTTCGCGACAATATCCGCGACCGACTCGAATTTAAACTTGTTCGATTTCGCCCCGGCCGGCGCGGGTTCGCCAGGCGGGCTGTAATAATCCTGCTCTTTTTTTGCCTGTTGTTCGGCCTCGCCCTTGAGCGGCCCAGCGTCCAGCGCGGCGTCGAGCACATCCTGAACAGCGCGGCTTCCATGCAAGGTGGCGAGGTCGTTAAAGTCAGTTCCGTCTTCGCCCGCGTCACGGTCGAAGGGCGGAATCGCAAGATAACCGTTAATGATTTTCGCGGCCTTGGTGGCGTCCCTTACGCCCGGATTTTTATCAACGGCAAAGTCATCGTCCCCGCAAATCACGACATAGGCCTCCGGGTTGTTCGCGCGGATTTTTGGCGCGACCGCGAGCAGATTGCCGGCATTAAACGCGACAACCGTTTGCTGTCCGGTCAGCTCGTAGATCGTCGCGGCGGTCGCATATCCCTCGCAGATGTAAATCGTGTCGCTGGCGTCGCCGATGGTGAAAAAGCCGCCCTTCACGCGCGAACCGAGTTGAAACAGCTTACGGCCGTCCGGGCCGATGCTTTGAACCGATATGACTTCCTCGCCGTCCATCACCGGGATCAGCAACGTTTCGCCGTCTTGGCGAATCCCATGCGGCTTGACGCTCTTGCGCGTCAGATACTCATGAGCGGGATCGGCGGCCTCGGCCTTTTGCCATCGCTGTTGCGCGAGGCGCGCGGCCTCGGCCTGTTCGCGCTGGCGTCGCTCTTCGCGGTTGCGTTTGATCCTGGCGTATTCGGCGCGGTCGCTCTCGCTTAGGACCGTCGCGTCATCGCGCGCGGACCAGGTGAAAAAGATGTTTTGACGGTAGTCCTTCGCAAATCCGGCGGGAAATCTGTCGTCGTAAAAACGATATTCGCCGGCGTCGTCGCGCTTCTTTCCATTGATCGAGAAACGATGCGTCTTGCCGTCGCCGATGACCACGGCGGGCGCGACGCCAAGGTGTTTGTGGATCACTTCGCGGAATTGCTCGGCGGGCGTCATGGTCTGACTCCCATCGCCATCGCCCGCGCCAGCAGCGCATCAATCGTGCGTTTTTTCCGCCAATGAATGCTGAAGTCCATGCCGGTCTTAGAGAGGGCCCGCACATCGCCGACCCGGTCGCGCTCAAAGGCAGTGAGCCAATCAACTCTGAAGAGAGCTTCAAGCCACGCGCGCTTTTCGAAGAGAGAAAGCCCGTCGAAAGCCGGCGGCGGCGCGATCGTCGCCGATACCGTCTCGCGCTTCGCGATATATGGAACGAGTGAGCCGGCGAGGTCGTGAAGGTCGAATCCTTCCGCCGCGAGCGCGGAACCGATGGCGCGCGCCGTGGCGATGACTTCGCCGTCATGGTTGCTCGCCAGCAGCGGAATTAGCTTTTCCAGTCTCTTGGTGAGCGTTGATGAGGGGGCGGCCATCAATGCGCCCTCCTATCGATCAAGCGAACGCCGTCAGCCTGCCATTCTCGCGCGGCTTCGCGTGCGGCTTCGTAGCTCCCGCCAGTCCACACAACTTCAACAACGTCGCCGTCCTGATATTCGAGCCAGAACATCGTTGAGCCGGGCGGGAAGTCGGCGCTCTTCACCACCTCGCCGAAGTCGAGAATGACGCGCGGCATGGTCTTGGGAGTGAAGGGGATAACGCTCATATTGTGCCGCCTTTCCGCATCATGCCGGCGACCGCAATCAGCGCCGCTTCGGCGCGGCCGTCGTCCTTCACGCGAGCGAACAGGCCGGCTTGTCCAGGCCAGCGGCGGATTGCTTCAGAGCGCGCGGCGTCCTTTGCGCCATCCTTGCCCGGCGGAATGCCGATCGCGCGTTTCCAACTCGATGGCGTGATAAACGCCACAGGAACGCCAGCAGCAGCGCAAACGCCTTCGATCACGCCCTTTGATCTTCCGAACGAAAACGCGCCTGTAGGGCCTTCTCCGGGGCGTGCGGACACAAATTCAATGAAAGCCGTCGTCGCCTTCCATCTGTAAACAATGCTCGCCAGCAGCGGGGCGTTCACGTTCGGGCGGTTGGCCGGACCGTCCCTCAAAATCGACATATCTTCGATTTCGAGCAACACGCCAGCCGGCGAGAGGAGCGCCAGAGCGCCTTTCGATCCGATGTCGATTCCGATGATATTCATCATGATGCGCGGCCCTCCTCGGCGAGATCGAGGAGGCGGCCAAGCGGCCCGGCGGCGGAGCCATTCGAGAGACGCAGTAGCGCCTTGCGCAGCGTTCCCACTGGGCAACCGTGCTGAAGCGCGAGACTCGCTGTCACGGCGAGGTCGTGTCCAATCACGGCAACCGCTGTGTTTGGCTTTTTCCCGCCATTAAGGAAAATTTCGGCAAGCCGGCCGTCGGCGAAGCGGGAGACGTTCGCGCGATAGCTGATTCCGTCATGCTCAAAGGTGAAGGTTTCGCCGCGTCGGCGATCGGGAAGGCGATGACGAATCATCGAGTCACCTCGCCGAAGTGCAAGTCCGCGACAGCTGCGGCCATCGCGATCGACAAATTGAACCTCCGCGCGAGCCAATGCGCGCGGCTGTCTTGCAAATTGGGGGCGGTGGATTTATGGTCGGAACCGATCGCCGTCGCAGTGATCGTATTCCGAGCCCGGCACGCCGCCAGCGTCGCCGGGTTCTTTATGTTTTGAGCCATCGATCACGCCGCCTTCGCGTTGTCGGGGGTATGGCGGCGGGCGTCGCGCTCCACGACGGCCTGGCGATCCCAAGCATCGATCTCATCGATGAGCCACGCCTTGACGCGCTCACCAAATTCGACCGGCGCCGGAAACGTGCCATCCGCGACTCTGCGGCGAAGCGTGCTGCGCGAAAACGGCACGCGCACGAGAACTTGTTCCTCGCGCAAATACTTGCGTTGTGTGGTCATAGTGTCGCTCCTTATTTGAAGGCGACCTTATGAATATCCATGAAGCGGCGTGCTCGTAAGTGTAAAAACGAAACTATTTTCGACGGGATTTTTACACCCCTGATTTATTTCCCGGCGATCGGGGCTTCATGCCTTTTCGAACCACGTTTGAAATGATGTCTTTGATATTTTCCGTCGGCGCCAAGTCTAAAATTCCTTTGCTCGCAGCTTCGATGAAATCATTTAGAGGCGAATTGACGTTGACCCCGATATGCAGCCCAAGATCACTGTGCCAGGACCGCGCAAGCGCGAGGAAAAACCGGTCGCGCATTAAATTTTGGCTCTTGCGCCCGGTCGCCGCCGTCTTTCCGGCGCGAGGCGCGACGCGCGAGAGGCCTTCTCGAAGATGCAAAAGCTCGTCGGCATTGTCCGCGAGCGTTATCCAACTCCCAAAGTCATCGAGCGCCGCTGCTAGCTCTCGCGCGGCGCGTTCGATCTGTTCGTATTTTTTCCGGTCGCTGTCGCCGCCGCCGTATGACAGGCCGTTCCAAGTAGCGAGCCGGTCCTTGTATCCGCCGGCTGTCTTTTCAAACCGGGCTCGCCCCGCCGCGAATTTCTCCCGCGCCCCACTCCCGCCGGCGCGGGCGACGATCTCCTCCAGCGCGAGCCATTGATCGTCGGAATATCGAAAGGGCAGGGCGCTCATCGGCGCTTCCCAATCTTGACGACATTTTGGGCCGATGGAGCCGGCGCGATGATTTCGGCGACGTGGCGCTCCCAGGTTTCGAGCGCCGCCCGCTTCTCTTTCAGCCGCTCGTATTGGTCATAATGGACGCCGTGCACGTCGCCTTGCGCATGCGCCAGGACCGCGAGCCTATCCTCGCGCAAGACGCCAAGCGCGGCGAGGCCGGTCGCTACGGTTCGCCGGAAGTCATGCGGCGTCGGCGGGTTCGCCTTCAAAGCCGCGACCGCTTCAACGTCGCACTCTTCAACGGCCCGCAGATTGTCGATGATGCGCCCCAACCCCTGCGATAGGCTGTGCCGCGCAATCGCCCCTCGGCCCGCAAAATGCGAAGGGAAGACGTGCTCTTGCCCCTCGAATGCCCGGCTTAATCGCTCTTGCGCGATTCGTAGCGCCATCGGCGCGAGCGGGACTACATGCGCGCGGCGTGCCTTCATCCTTTCCGCCGGAATTTCGAGACAGGCCCGCGCGCCATTATCGATATGCTTGAGTTCGGCGATTGTGGCCCCGGCGACTTCGCCGGGGCGCTGGCCGGTCAGCAGCACGAAGCGCAGCGCGGCGGCGACGCTCTCATAAACGCGGCCGTTCCCGATCTCCCACCATAAGACGCGGATTTCGTCGGGCGATAGAATGCGATCCTTGGCGGTCTCTTTCGCCCGCTTTTTCATTCGCGCGACCGGGCTCGCGGCGACATGGCCGGACTCGATCGCCCAGTTGAACAGCCTGCTCAAAATTGATTGCGTGCGGTTCGCGCTGGTCGGCGCCCGCTTCGCGATTCCGTCCAGTAGAGCGGCGGCGTCCGCCCCGGTTATCTTCTCGACATTCCGACCACCCCATGCCGGCCGCACATGAACCGCGAGCATTAGCCGGTCGTTTTGCCAGCTCGCCTTATGCCGCTTGGCGTATCGTTCGATGTAGTCGTCCGCGAGCCGATCGAAGGTGAGGGCGTCGCGCTCAGCCTCCCTTTTCGCCCGACGCTCGCCCTGTGGATCGGCGCCGCCCGCGACTTCGACCCTCTTTTTTTCCGCCCGCTCGCGCGCCATGGCGAGCCCGACTTCCGGGTATCGGCCGAGCCCGAGGCGCTTGAGGGATGGCGAATCTTTTGGCCGGTATCGAAATGTCCAGGTGCGAATGCCGCTCGGCAAAACGCGAAGGCAGAGGCCGGGGACGCGTTGGTCCCAATGTTCGACGAGCTTTTCGCCGGGGACAATTGCCCGCAGCATGGCGTCGTTAAGCAGAGCAGTCGGCATGAGTAAGCGCCCCCTTGAACCCACGCCAGCGCACTTGTCAAAAGCCCCATGTCACTTTCGCCGTGGGTTCAAAATGGGTTCAAAGATTGCGAGATGGCGTGAAATCGCTTGAACCCATTTGAAACGATATGAACATTATTCTTTCGGAAAAACAAGGTTGAGATGAGCGCTTGTGGACAAGTGCGATAGCACCTGAAACCGGGAATTACACGTCTGGGGGACAAGGGGGCGTGGGTTCGAATCCCGCCACTCCGACCAAACTACCTTCGCGGGCTTCCGCCAGCGTTCACAAACCCCAACAAATTCAATCAATGCCGTTTCGCCGACGCGCTTGCGCGTTCGCCGAGATTCGCTCGTCCGCCCGGGCGCGAGACCTCTCCGAGGTTGCCCATTACGTCGGCGTGGCGACGCTCGCCGTTAGGGGTGGTCAACATGGATCAGATATTCTCTTTTCCCGAGAGCTTCTCAAGATCGGGAACTGTAAGTACCACGCCAGTCCGATCGGTAATTTTTATGTCTTGCTTTTTTTCTGCCTGAAGCTGTTTGACCAATTCTAGCGCAGCCGTCGCCGTCTCGCGTTGCTGTGCTGGCGCGGCTTTATCGGTCTCATGTGTGATCGCATATGCCATCGTCCATATCCCCGTTCTTTGCGCTTAGCATAGCAAGGACATTGGACGAGGCGAGGCAACGTCAAGGGGCTCGAACTTCAGACCGAAACGCCGCCGCTACTCGTCATTCTCGGCGTTTAAGTCCTCAATCGGGACAGACGCCACCTTGGCGCCGGCCACCACGCCTTTCCTCAGCCTGACGCCCGGCCCATTTTCCCCCGTCGCGCCGCGCGCCGTATGAAACGATTTACTATGTGCGTTAACGCACAGCGTTGCGTCGCGCTTTGGGGTCTTATGCCGCCATGCCCAAAACGGGCATGTGCAAAAGGAACTCCCGATGTTGACCGCCGCCACGCTTCGCCGCCTGCTGATCGCCGTCGCCGCGCTCTCAATGCGCATGTTTTTCGCGGCGGAAGGCTTCGCGATGGCGAACACGCATGCCGTGGCCCATTCCAAGCCGGCCCCGTCCATGTCAGGCGGATGGATTTACGGCTGACATCGCGGACAGTGTGCGCCAACGCACAGCACTAGGTCAGAGTTTCGCCTTTGATGTCGCGATGCCGCCTCGGCAAGCGCCAAAGGAGTTTCTATGTCCCCCGCCGCTGTGAATCCCGTGTGCCCCGACGACCAAATCGCCATCGTTCCTTCGACCGAGTCGCCAGCGCCGAGATCATCGAGCGCGATGCTCGACGAGATCATAAGGAAACATTGGCGATCGCTCGAGGCAAGCCACAAGCCTTCGGCGTGGGACGCGCTGGATGGCGGCTATGGCGATGCTCGCCGCGCCTATCACGGTTGGGAGCATATCGCGGACCTGCTGGAGAAGCTGGACGGGCTTCAGGCGCTGTCCGCCAAGCCGGCGTTGATCGCGACGGCCATCTTTTGGCATGACTCCGTCTATGCGACGCAGGCGCCGGACGGCGGAAGGCGTTCCGACCTCGAGAATGTGCGGGACAGCGCGGAACTGTTTCTTCGCCACACTCTTTTGAACGCGGACGACGCGGTTGCCGTCCATGAGTTGATCATGGCGACGGCGGATCACACGCGCGCCGAGGCGAGGAAAGAGCATTACGATGGCTTCG
>PLZT01000516.1 GCA_003152255.1 Methylocystaceae bacterium
CGCGGCGTTGGCGACCTGACCCTCGCCGCGACGGGCGAACATGCCGGTCAGCCCCACGGGGGCCAAGATCACCGGGATTGCGGAGGGCTGGCCGAACCATTCAGTCCCGAGGCTCAGGTCGGAAACGTCCTTCAACACCCGCTGTCTCAGGCTCACGCCTATCAGATCGGCAATATTGGCTTTTAGCGTTTGTTCAGCGTTGGCTCCGCCGTCGATGTAATCGAACAGGAAGCGGGGCAGCTTGCGTCGCGCGGCTTCGCGATAATCNNAGACGAGACGATCATTTGGCTCTCCAGGGAGATGGCGTTCGTGAAGCGCGGTGAAATGATCTCATTTGACGAGATGGCGCAGACGCAAAACAATAACCGCAGTCGCGAGAGGCCCAACGGCAAGCGTCAGCAACGCCCATGAAAAGCCGCCAGTCTCGGTCTTGATCCAGCCGACGAGATAGGGACCAACGAACCCCGCGAGATTGCCAATCGAGTTTATCAGTGCGACTCCGACGGCGGCGCTGGCGCCTGAAAGAAAGCTGGTCGCCAGGCTCCAGAAGATCGGCATGGCGGCAAGCGTGCCGATCGCGGCGATGGACAGTGCGAGCATCGCCACGGGGGGCGATTGCGCGAAGGCCGAGGCCGCGAGACCGCCGGTCGCGAGCAAAGCAGCGAACGCGGCGTGAAGGTGGCGCTCGCCGCTACGATCGGAGCTCTGACTCCAAGCCATCATCGCCAGCGCTCCGCAGACGTAAGGGATCGAGACAATGAACCCGGTGGCTAAGACCCCGTAACCGTATGTCTCGACCATTTGCGGCAACCAGAAGCCCAATCCATAGAGCGACAACACGACGCCGAAATAGGCCAGGCCAAGCAGAATGACGCGTGGATGGCGCAACATGCTCCATGGGTCCCGAGGGTCTTCGAGCGTCGCCAGTTCGGCGTCGAGCCGCGCCTGCAGCCAGCTTCGCTCGGCCGGCTCCAGCCAGCGCGCGTCCTTCGGTCGGTTGGTCAGATAGGACAGTGCGATCACGCCGAGAACGATCGACGGCGCGGCTTCAAGAATGAAAAGCCAGCGCCAGCCGCTCAAATTGGCGACGCCGTCCATCGTCGTGAGCACGAGACTCGACAGCGGCGCGCCGAAAGCGCTCGATAGCGGCACGGCCATCAAAAACGCGCCTAGGGGCAGCGCGCGGCGCTCGGCGGGAATCCAATAAGTGAGATAAAGGATCACTCCGGGCGCGAAGCCTGCCTCGGCAACGCCAAGCAGCAGTCGCAGCGAGACGAAACTCGTCTCGCTCCAGATCAGCGCCATCAGCCCCGAAACGACGCCCCAGCTCACCATGATGCGAGCGATCCAGCGGCGGGCGCCGACGCGATGCAGGATGAAATTACTCGGCGCCTCGAAAAGGCAATAGCCGATGAAGAACACGCCCGCGCCCCAGCCGAAGGTTTGCGGCGAAAACCCAAGCTCCTTGTCCATCGTCAGCGCCGCGAAGCCGATGTTCACGCGATCGAGATAGGCGGCGAAAAAGCAGATGATGAGAAAAGGGACGAGACGGCGTGTGACTTTCGCGATCGTGCGGTCAGCGTCAATTTCGATTTGCGCGGCGGCGGTGACCACGACAGAGAGATCGGTGTTCGCCATCGCGTCCTTCAATCCCTATGCGTGCGCAAAACAGGTGAGCCAATGCGCGCCGTGACACGCGCCGCCAGGCGCGACCTCCAATCCGGCCGCGCGGGCCTGGGTGAGCAACGTCGAAAAAGGCTCGGGCCGGTCGTTATTGATGATGTGATCGCAGATAAATTCCTTCTCCCGCGCGCTGAGGCCCGCCCATTCGCGGCGCAGCCAAGCACAATAGCGCCGCACGTAGTCATCGAGCGTTTCGTCCTCTTCGCGCATTGTGTCGACGAGCAGCAACATGCCGCCTGGCGCGAGGCGGCGCGAGGCAAGGCGGAAGAACTCGCCCTTTTGCTCGGTCGCCAAATGATGCAGCACGAAGCTGGAATAGATCACGTCGTAGGCGTCGTCCTCGGCGAGCGCGGCGAGGATGTCGCCGTGCCCCAACGTCACCGGACAAGGCAGCGCCTCCAACGTGCGCGCTGCGAGCGCTAGAGCTGTTTCGGAAAGGTCCACGCCCTTGTAACGGCTTGGCGTGGCGTCTTGGAGAAGCGGGGCGAGCGCGGTGGCGTCACCGCAGCCAAGGTCAAGGAAGGCAAACCGCCGCCCGGAAAATCTCGCGCCAAGCGCCCGCTTCAACTCCTCGCCGATTTCGCGATGAAACATATAATCACCGGCGACCACCTTGTGATAGGTGTCCCAGTGGTCGAAGAACTCTTGGGAAGACTGCACGGACATAGCGGTGGCTCTTTGCTCTGATGCGAAATCCGAATGTTTGGTTTAGCGACCTTCTCGACGCGCGCGGCAAGCAATCGAGGAATCCATTAGCATACACAGAAAACTGCGGGCCTTGGCTCCTAAACTCCCGCTTTCGTCGGAATGACGACTGCAGCCATTCGCATCCGGCGTTCTCCAGATCGCCCCTGTTCCGGTGCAAATCTGCGACGTGTCGACATTTTTGGCAAGGTTGAGGCGCGCCGCGCGCACTTTGGACGGGTGCCGGGGCAGACCAACTATTCGCGCAGGTGTAACGCCAAAAAAGTTGCGTTTCCGTTATTGGTTTGCGCTGTCGACGTAAAGCGGAGTTCATCCCAAGGCCCCAAATATGGCGTTAGGTTACGCGCCGGTTGCAGCTTCATGACTGCATGTCCGTCCAAGCGCGTTGATCCATCGCCGATAAACGCTACGATAAAAAAACCGCTCGCTGAACAAAGTTGACCGAGCGGTTTTCCTTGGCTGAGATATGACACGCTAACCCGTGTAAGCGTAGTTCTACTTTGCGGTGGCGGGCACCTTCCACGGCTCAGCAACGACTGACGGCTGTGCAGGCGACGCGGCGTTGATCGACTTGAAAGATTCCTTGGCGAGGCTCGAATACATCCCGCCCATCTTGGTGGCTTGGGCTACGAAATCCTCATAGGTGGATTTGGCGAAATCCGCCTGGAGCTTTATCGCCTCTTCGATCNNTGGCCTGTAGCCCCTTGGTCGACGAATCAGCCGCCGCGGTGAAGGCCTCGAACTGAGCCGTGTCGAATGCTTTGATTTCCGGGAACTTGATCGACATAGAATATCCTTTTCGGTCTAGGCGCGCGGGGCATTCCTCGCAACCTTGGATGTCTGGTCTTTTTAGGTGCGCTGCACAACAAAGTCAAGAAATATACTGCAGCGCACAATAAACCAAACGCCCTGATTAGGCTCGGAATGGCGCAATATNNGCAATATAGGCGACTCCAGCTGACCACGATGGACCACGGCTGCTATCTGAAAGCAGATTGCCGCAGCCCCGACGCCATCAGATTTCGGCCTGTCTTGCCGGACATAATCTGTTCCACGCGACATCCACACGCCTCAGCCCCAGGGCATTTCTCGCCGTCATACCTGTATCTGTTGTAAACCGCCGCGACGCCCTTGATCAGCGTTCATCAATCATGCTGCCGGCGCTGTCCCGGAACTCGTCATTGCGACATTTCGTCGACGATGCGCGGGCCGTTTCGTCGTTTGGTTGCCAGGGTATAGAAATCCATTGCCGAGAGAGAGAGACATGAGCGATTCTATCGCGGCCTTGTTTCAACGCCTGACGCAAGGCGTCTACGTGGTGGGCGTAGCCCACGGGGAGGCGCGCAATGCTTTCACCGCCGCCTGGGTGATGCAGGCGTCTTTCGAACCCTTGCTGCTGGCCTTGAGCATCAATCCGCAACATTCATCTTATGGTCTGCTGAAGCAGGGCCAGGCGTTCAGCGTCAACGTGCTGAAGAAGGGCCAGTTGGAGTTGGCCGCCCACTTTGCTGGGCCGGCGCGCGCCGACAAATTGGCCTTGACGGAGTGGACGACGGGCCGGACCGGGGCGCCCTTGCTGCGCGAGGCCCTGGC
>PLZT01000345.1 GCA_003152255.1 Methylocystaceae bacterium
AATGACGAGTAGCGGCGGCGTCTCGGTTTGAAATTTGAGCCCCTTGACGCGCCCTCGCGCTGGGCCAATGTCCCTGTTGTGCTTCACGCAAAGCAGGAATTACGCCAGTGAAAATGCGGATTCAACTTTATAAGAATGACAAGATCCAAAAATGGGTAAACGACGAATATGTTGACGTTGCACACAATGAGAACCTCGGAGAGATCTTGAAAAAAATGATCTTGGATTTTTCAAACCTTCATGGGCAAGACTCTCTGTTAGGCGGGGATGTCCACATTCAAATTGATAAGGCTAAATGAAATGCCCACAGGCCCTAAAGGCGAGCGCCGCCCCGCCGACGTGATCGGCAACCTCGCGTAGGTCATCGCGGCTGGGCGGCGTGAGCTCAAAAAGAGCCCGGCGATTGACCGGGCCAAGTTACCTCTTCCGATGGGCTCCCGTGTAGATAGGACTCGGGCGCGGAGATGAGAGTCCGCAGTCCGCCAATTTGAGGGCGATCTTCGCCAGTGCGTCTAGTTTATCGCCGAGAACGGCGGCGGGGCGAGCTTTTGCGCGCGGGATGACAGCTTATGGTCTATGCCGGCGTCGGCGAGGGTGGCTCTCCCAACTTGGTTCTCATTCGGAACTAAGGAGATTCGGCCAAATAAGTGCTTCAACTCTGCGGGGCGCTCGCCAGACTTGTAGTCCGGAAATCCGGCGCCGGGGCGACTTCACTTCCGACCGACCTGATTCACTTATTTGGCCGCCTCGCCTAAGTCAGTGCGTTTGCCTTGTGCCAGCCCCACGGTTTCTTTCTGCACGCGGATGCACTCGCCAAGCCGCTCGGCGCGCATGCGGAATGCCGCCGCGTCAATCTCCAGAGGCTATTGCAGCCCCAGCAATGAACATCCAGCCGACAATAATGAGCGCAACCCAGATGGCGATAATCGGATGACCAGCGGCGAAAATAAACGCCAAAGACGCGACTATCATCGCGGCGATTCCGAGAATCGCCAGCAATCTCAATTGGGGTAGCGCCAAACCGTGGCTAAAGTTTCGAATGGACGCCGGTTTTGGAATATGAAATTTGTCCGCCAGTGACATGACGCCGCCTCCGCATGGCCTTTTTCACGCGCTCTTTCATCACTGCAAACACTCCACGCACACCTGCCGTTATGGGGATAACGTTGAGCGGGCAAAAAAGTTGCGCGTCCAGCTCCACGCCGTTATCGAGCGATGTTCCCGTGACGGCGCCAAGGTCGTCGCCGCGCTTTTTCGGACTCGCGCTCGCGTCCTTTTTGGGCTTAGGCTGTGGATATCGAGAACGGCGGCGGCCGCCTGAGGTCGACGAAATAAAACGAAAGGATTGACCTATGAGCATCGGCCATTTCAAAGCTTTTACAGACCTGAATCCGGGCCAATGGTTTGCAGCTCTAGGCGACAAAGGGGTCAAGATCGGTTTAGTCGTTCAGTTTTCTAAGGAACTCCGGCCTCCAAATGAACTCCGACCCGTTTTCGTTTCAGAATCCGAGGCTATATCTACAAGCCCAGATGGACTTCAATGGGTATATACCCCAGATATTACAGACATTTCAGTCGACACGAAAAGCTTGAGCAAAGATGTTATTCATGAATCAGGGGATATTGTTATAACTAGTGACGGCGCGTTTCTTAACTTTAAGCGTAACAGTCATAGCTTATTTGCCAACATCGCAACGGGACGGGTTGCAGATTCGCATACACAGGCGCTTTGGTTTGGAAAGTGGTCGCTGTTGGAAAAGAAACCAGAGGGCTATAAGTCGCTTCTAGACTTCGGCGCGGTGCTGAAATCCTAAAGGTTCGTGTCGCCGCGAAGTTTCAAATGCGCGTCGCGCGTCAATCGTGGAGCGGGGAAATTCCGACGCGGCGACTGCGGGCTGCGGCTGCCAATTCGGCTTCGTCGACGACGCGGTTGTTGAAGTCTTCCAGCGTTTCGCCTTCCGCTCGCTGCCAGAAATGTTGCAACTCGCGAGAATGAAAGGCGTCCGGTATTTCTAGGCGTCCGTCCGCGCCGACTATATGCCGAATCGCGACGAGTCCAGATGGCGTAGTTGTCTCACGCTCAAGTTGAAATTCCGTATCACTCATGTGGCAATTCCTCATAGCAATCGCGTCACCCTTCCTGATCCGCCATAGGCGCCGCGAGCCCGCGATACATCGTCAGCGTCTTGAACAGCCCGCCGATCTCCGCCTTGGTTTTCGTCCCTTTGGGGAACCCGGCTAACGATATTTTAAGCGAGGCGTCGCCGGTGACTTTATGAGCCTGGCTCGTTATGCCGACACTGTTCGCGATATATCGGCCGAGGTCGGCGCCAAGCGGCTGACGATGATGCTGGTGATGGGTGTCGTCGGGATGGCCACCGCGCTGCTGCTCGATCCAGGAATTTATGCCGCCGGGAACCGCATGGGCGCGCGCCGCCGCTTCCCCTGGCTTGCGTGGCCCATAAGGGCCAATCCCGCCCTTGGGATTGAATGCGAACCGGTTGCCGCCGATCACCGGCGAATTCGCGTGTTTCTGCCCCCACCGGCCATGATACCAGCTCGCGCGATATTCATTTGAACCGTTGGTGATGTCGGGAACGGAGCCGGATGCAATCGCCCTGATCCTTTGCCGGATATATGCCGCTTGTTTCGTGGACGGATGACCGTGTCCAGCATATTGCCCCGCCGCCAGCGCGACCTCTTCGAGATTCCCAGACGGGCCATAAGTCTTCGTGCCGACACGGTTGAGCATATTGTCGATAACAGCGTCGACGCTTTTCTGGTCGTTTACGTGCGCTTCGCCTGCGATTTTATTGACAACCGCATCGCTTAAATCTTTCGCGCCGAGATTGTATTGCGGGCGATATTGTCCAGGCTGGCCCAAGCCGCCGGCCTCCGAGAATTCTCTCATCGCCCGCGCTGCAGCCGCCTCGGATGGCTCGCTACGCCGCGCCTGTGGGGTTGTCCCGCGTGGCGCGGTTGGCGCGGCAGGCGTGGCCGTGGCGGGCGTCTGGACGTGGGGTGCCGCGCCTTGATTGGGCGTCTGAGAGTGCGGCGTCGTGACAGCGGGAGGCAGCGCGATGTTGGGAAGCGGCGTGCGGCCCTGGTCGGCGTTGGGCGTCTCAGCTCCGCCGCCGCCTCCCATGCCGCCCGACGCGCCGGGCTGGTAATTGGCATTGGTGAAGCCGCCCGCGCCCTGACGGCGTGACTCCACCCATTCCTTGAACGCCGCGATGACGCCCTGCCGCGTGCCCTCGAACGTGCCCTTGAGGATCGCTCTCTGGAGGATGTCTTCTCCGCGGAAAGACGCTGCTCCGGTATCGCCGCCGTAGCTGATCGGCGTCAGCCGCCCGTAATGTGATGCATCATCCTCCGGGGCCGATATTTTCTTTCGGATCGCGCGCGCCGCCGCTCGGACGCCTTTATCCTCGTCCTTCGGCGCCAGCCCGTATTTCCGTTGCCTCGCGAGTTCGTCTTCGTCCTTATTGAGCGGTTGCGGCCTGACGGTCTCTATGAGCGCCTTCGCCGAAACACCGGCGAGCAACGCTAGCCCGTCTTATTCACC
>PLZT01000292.1 GCA_003152255.1 Methylocystaceae bacterium
CTTTAGGGTTTTTAGAAGCGCCCTCGAGCCTTTCGATGTCGGGCAGATCACGCAGGCTGGCCAATCCAAACACCTCCAAAAACTTCCGCGTCGTGACATAGGCGTAAGGGGCGCCGGGTTCCGGCGCGCGCGGGCCGGCGGCGATGAGATCGAGGCCCTTCAGGCGGCCGATGATATCACGGCTGACTTCCTTGCCGACGAGGCGCGACAGTTCCGCGCGGGTGGCCGGCTGCAGATAGGCGATCGCGGTGACGGTGAGCAGTTCGGTCGGCGTCAGCTCCGGGGGTCCAGCTTCTTGCGCGCCATTGTCCAGCGCGCGAATGGCGTCGGCGTAGCGCGGCTTGGTGCGCAGCTGCCAGCCGCCGACGATTTGAACCAATTCATAGGGGCGCGGGCGCAATTCGTCGCGAATGTCGGCGAGGAGATCGTCGAGATTGCAATTCTTCCCGACGATCTTGGCGAGCGCCTCGCGCGGCACGGGACCGCGCGCGTTGCGACATGTCGGCGAGGCTCCGCAACGCGGGATCGAGATGCGCGTAATCGGTCATTCCCACTCCTCGACGGGAAAATACGGCAGCGCGATCGGTTGTTCGTCGATTGGCGCCGATACCGGCGCCGGAAGCGCCGGCCGATCGGAAAGATGGGCGCGGCGCGCGCGGAGCTTGCGCATCTCGGTCGTGTCGCGCACGGCGTTGTCGACCAGGGCGCGCTGCGCCGCGATGGCCTGAAAGATCAGCTCTTCGTCGACTTCCCGCCGGCCTCGCGCCCGCAAAGCGCGCAGCGCCGCTCGCTGCTCCCACAGCGTGATGGCGGGGCGCAACAGATTGCGCGTCGGCGCCGCGACATATCCTTCGCCCAGCCGCACGAACACCTGATGCAGGTCGCGCGGGTCGTATTTTACGACGACCTTATCGTCGCTTCGACCGATCCATGGCGCAAAGCCGTCCGACCAATAGCAGATGTTGTGGAGATGGACGCCGGTTCGGCGCAGCACGCGCGTCTCGAAGGGCAGGAAATCGAGAAGAAAACCGAGAGGATCGCGCGGGCGCCGCTCCTGGCGCGTCGGATTCGCCTCATGCCAAGCCGCGATCGGAGGTCGGCCCAGGCCGCGATGCACGCCGCCGTGATAAGAGCCGACGATCTCCAGCGCGAGATAGGTTTCCAGCTCGCGCATCGTCATGACGGCGCGCGCCTCGGGATCGTAATCGCCCTTATCCGCAACGCTGGAAAAATGCGTGCCAGGCAGCAAATGGACGCTGCCCATCATAGTTCCGATCAGCCGTTCGATATGTCCGCCAAAGCGAGGTGTTCCCGGCGGCCGGTAGTTGATGGCGATACCGTGATCGGCGCAGCCGCGCTTGAAGGCGCGCGCATGGAATTCCGCGCCATTGTCGACATGGATGCATTCGGGCAATCCGCTGGTCGGCCACTCCGCCGTAATGCCGCGCTCGGCCAGCCAAGCCGTTTTGTCCATCACCGCGTGCGTCAGGCACAGCGCCACGGAGGTCACCGACGGCGCCTCCAGCGACAGGTAAAACCCCACCACCATGCGCGTGAACACGTCGACGCTAATGGTCAGGATCGGACGACCGATCGGCAGGCGTTCGACCGGATCGACAACGGTCACGTCGACCTTGGTGTGGTCGATCTGGACAAATTGCATCGGCCGTTCGGCGGCGAAGCTTCCCGGAAGACCTAAAAACTGTGCCTCCGCGCGCGCCTTTCCCTCTCGCCGCCGCGTCATGGCTTCGGCGTCGAGCGTAGCAAGATAAGCCTTGAGCCGCCGGATCGACGGCGGCGTCAGTTCGCTTGCCCGGCAGTCGGCCGAGATCCGCTTCCAAAGCCGCGTCAGCGTCGGCTTCTCCGGCGTGGCGTAAAAGTTCGTGACGTTGTCATCGACAATCGCCTTGAGAGCGGGCGCGAAGGCGTCGACACCAGCCCGGCGTCCAGACTTTCGATTAAGAAGCGCGGCGGCGCGCTCCTCGCCTCGATATCGCTTCAACCAGCGAAACAGCGTCGCCCGGCTGACCAAAAGTTCGACCGTGGCGTCGGCGACTTCCGCAGCGGTCGGACGCGGCGATAAACGACGAAGCGTCTCCGCGCGGGCGAGAACGCCTTGCCATTCCTGTTCTTCGGCCTGGTCACGCTCCATGGTCGTCACGGAAATGATGTTTCGAGGTAGTCTCACGATATCCGAATCACATGACAGTCCAGTCTCATGAAATCCGACTCAGTCTCATGAAATCCGAATCTCCCAACCCATTGAAAAATCAGAATCGGCAGTCTCATGAAAAACGGTCAGCTGACATTCATTGAGCGGACAGCCCCGAAAAATCCAATCCAGGCGTCGGTTTTTCGCGCTTCATGAGTGGACTGGCTTCGCGCTTCATTGGTGGACGCAGTCGCCAAGGTCCGTAAAACCAAGGAGCCGAACGCCGGAAGACGGCGCCGCCGGGGTCTGAAGTTGGTCCACCCCTCGAGCGCGAAAAAGTCCACTGGTTCGGCGCGAGTCCAACAATGAACCGCGAACTCGGTTCGAGGAAAACCAAGGGATACCAGTCCAATAACGAAGCGCGAGCGACAGGAAAATTTTCGTGTTTATTCGCCGGACGGCGTTCCGAGGCGTCGGATTTTTTGGGGCCTATCAGCTGTTTAGTTTCCGCTTAAATCAGTGGACTGGAGCCCGATTTGGGGCGGCGGCCGGCGGCGCGAGCAGTTTAAATTCGGATGAAATTCGAGAATTTTTGGCGTGCGATTGTGAGACTGGCCGAATCGCAATTGATGAGACTCAAGTCGGTGTTCTCGCGACCGGCGCGCCCGGCGCGCGGGCTTCGGAGTCCTTAAGCTCGCCCGCCCGGGTCAGGCGGCGCGCGAGCCATGGACAGCGCCGCGATCCGACTTCATTCTGGTCATATGAGGATTCGAATCACCGACTCGGACGGCCGCAACAATCTCGCCGTTCCGCCCCTCGCAAGGCAAAGAGAATTCGCATGACGCCGCCGCAAGAGTCTCGGGCAATGGACGTCGACGACGAACTCGTCTCGCTTGCGATCGTTCCGCGAAAGGTTTCTCCGCATCTCGACGCTCTTGGGGAAAAGGCCAAGGATTACGCCCGCAACGCGCGCGCTCAAAACACGCGGCGCGCCTACGAATCCGATTGGCGGCAATTTTCCTCCTGGCTGCGCCGCCAGGGTTTTCCCATGACGCCGCCGAATCCACAGACCGTCGGGCTTTATCTCGCCGCCTGCGCCGATGGAACTGGCCGGATCACGGCGATGAGCGTCGCCTCGCTGGAGCGGCGGCTGTCGGGGATCGCCTGGCATTATCGACAATTAGGCCAGCCGCTCGACACCCAGGATCGCCATATCGCCACCGTGCTGGCCGGCA
>PLZT01000069.1 GCA_003152255.1 Methylocystaceae bacterium
ATGTCGCCGCCATCATTGCAGTCGAGCGCACGGTTCATGCGTTCCAGCCGGCGACCGGTCTTTTCAAAACCTCGAACGAGACCTCTTTCTATTTGTCCAATCGTCCCATCGGCGCAGAGCAAGCCGCCGCCGCCATTCGCGGCCACTGGGGCATCGAAAATCGCTCGCACTATGTCCGCGACGTCACATTGTGCGAGGACGCCTCACGCATTCGCAAAAACCCCGGCGTCTTCGCCAGAATCCGCAGCTTCGCTTACAATATCCTGAGGATAAACCAGACCGACTCCATCGCTCAGGACCGCTATGCCGCCGCTCTCGGAGGACTGGACTTCCTGCTATCCTTGAAATTCAATAGAGAGCGTTGAACAACCCTGATAGCTGACTCCGTCTACACGATGAACATAGCGAAAAGAACCGATGGAAAAAACGGTTGTGTTTGGTCTGGACATAACCCCGCGCACGCAGACCAAAAGTCTCACGGGCTTATCGGCGAAGTCCAGTGTGACGGCAACGTTCGGTTCATGATTAGAGCCGGATTCTGATAGCCGCGAATATCGAGCGATGGCGCCAGGTCTCCATGGCGTCATCCGCCAACCCATAAACGTCTGCCACGAACGGCGCGCTAGAACCACCAGCGTCAGCAAGAGGCGCGGGTCTGTTGCGCGCCGAGATTTCTCGCCCTTTACGGGGCGAACTCCATAAGGATCGATCGCAGTGACCAAAGCCGAACTCGATGTAAAGCGCCGATGCCTGAGCTGCAACAAGCCTTTTTTCGATCTCAATCGTGTGCCGATTGTCTGTCCCAGTTGTGAGGCCGTTTTTCAACTCGTGGAGATAGCCCATTCGCCGCACAGGTGGATGACGGCCAGGCGGCTTTCGATGGGGTCGATATAGTCCCGGACAAACTCACACAGCGCGGGGCGTCCTCGCGGGCCAAGCCAATGCCGCCGCGTCGACGCCAGCGGAGAATGTCAATTCATTCCTCCAGGGTTTCATCGCGACAGGCGCACCGGATCAGCAATCGACGCTCGACGCGGCGATGCGGTTCGCGCGCGACATCACCCCGATGCAGCTTGTCGCGCTGGCGCTGATAGGAGGCTTCACCGCCGGCAGGAAGCTTCGCAAGTGAGTCGAGTTCGCAAGAGGCCATCTCTTCGTCGCTGAGCAATTCCGGCCGGTTGAAAAGGAAAGCGGTCGAATGCCGATGGCATCCAATTCCATCAGGGATCCGGCGGCGTTCCTGATCGTGACGGCGCTTCTGATTCTGGCTCTCGTCCTCGGCCGCGAGGTGCTGATGCCGCTCGCGCTCGCGACGATCCTCGCGTTCATCCTGGCGCCGGCCGTAAGATTTCCGATCGACCACCGCGCCTGCGCTTGGGCGTCGAAACCGTGCGGCGTTGGATGCTGGCCAAAGGAACCTTGCAAGACCGCCGGTCGCGTCTCAAGCCGGTCCACCAACCCCGACATCGCCGCGATTGCGTTGGCGAACTCATTCAGATCGACGGCTCCGAGCACTGGTGGTTCGAGGAACGCGGCCCCAGTGTACCACCCTGCTCGTCTTTATTTACGACGCGACCAGTCGGCTGATGCACCTGCGATTTGTCGAGTCGGAATCGACGTTTGATTATTTTCTCGCGGCGCGCTCATATTTGCAGCGTTGCGGCAAACCGGTCGCCTTCTATTTGGCCCAAGCATGCGACGTTCCGGGTGAACAAGACGGGAGCGGTCGGCGTGGTGGCCCCGCGAGTGGTATAACGGCGCCCAAAGGCTGCGGCGGTCATCGATGGTTCCCCAACTTCGCCGCGAAGTTTTTCGCCTCTCTGAACGTTTTGGCTGCGGCGGTCTCGGCCAGCATCGTTCGCCGTAGCGTAACTCTTCGGGGCAACTGCGGCGTTTCGTGCGCAGGATTTTCTTATCTCCGCCGCTCTCGTTTTTAGCCGGGCGGAACATGTTTCTGTCTTCGAGATTTCGTCTTTACTGCCAGGAGGAGACCTATGGCGAAGGATAAGCTCTCCAGCTACAAAGCGAAACGCGACTTCAGTCTGACGCGGGAACCGCGCGGCCATACGGAGGTGGCCTCATCAAACCGCCGTCGTTTCGTCATCCAGAAACATGACGCCAGGCGGCGGCACTATGACCTGCGCCTAGAACTCGACGGCGTCTTCAAATCCTGGGCGGTGACGCGAGGCCCGTCTCTCGATCCGCGTCAAAAACGGCTTGCGGTGGAAGTTGAAGATCATCCGCTTGACTATGGCGACTTCGAGGGAACAATCCCGAAGGGCCAATACGGCGGCGGCACTGTCATGCTCTGGGATCGCGGCTATTGGGAGCCGGAAGGAAAGCAAAGCCCGGAGCAGGCGCTGGCGAAGGGCGATTTTAAGTTCAGGCTCGAAGGTCACAGGCTGCAAGGCAGCTTCGTCCTGGTGCGGATGGCGAATGACCGCGAGCAGAGCAAACGCACCAATTGGCTCTTGATCAAACATCACGATGAGTTCGCCGTCGAGACGGACGGCGAGGCGTTTCTTGACGATAACGACACCTCTGTCGCGTCCGGCCGCACCATGGAAGCGATCGCGGCCGGCAAGGGCCGCGAGCCGAAACCCTTCATATTGAATGCCGGAAAGGTAAAGGCCGATGCGGTCTGGGACAGCCGCGCGGGTCACTCGGCCGAGGAGCAAAAAGCGCAGGCTCGCGGGAAGAAAAAACCAATTACGACTACCGCCGCCGAGCTTCCGGATTTCATTGCCCCGCAGCTTTGCGAGAGTCTGAATCGCCCACCGTCGGCGGTCGGTTGGATCCACGAGATCAAGTTCGACGGCTACCGCATTCAGATGCGCGTAATTGACGGCGAAGTGACATTGAAGACGCGCACGGGTCTCGATTGGACCGCAAGATTCCCGGCTATCGCACGAGCCGCTTGCAAATTGCCGGATGCGATCATCGACGGCGAGATATGCGCCCTGGACGAAAATGGCGCACCGGATTTCGCGGCGCTTCAAGCCGCTCTTTCCGAGGGCGACACCGACGAGCTCGTTTTTTTCGCCTTCGACCTACTGTTCGAAGCCGACGAAGACTTGCGACCGTTGTCATTGATCAATCGAAAGGTCCGACTGCAGCAACTCCTGCTGGAGGGCGGTGACAACGCCCGCGTTCGTTTCGTCGAACATTTCGAGACCGGCGGCGAAGCGGTCCTGCGATCAGCGTGCCGACTGTCGCTCGAAGGAATCGTATCGAAGCGAGGGGATGCGCCCTATGTCTCCGGTCGGACGGGCACTTGGACGAAGGCAAAGTGCCGCGCGGGACATGAAGTCGTCATTGGTGGGTACGTCACGACGGAGGGCAGATTCCGGTCGCTCCTCGTTGGCGTCCATCGCGGCGACAACTTCGCCTATGTGGGGCGGGTCGGCACCGGTTACGGTATGGCCAAGGTCAAGGGTTTACTGCCGAAGCTTCAGGCGGTGGAGACGGCGACGTCTCCGTTCAACGGCGTCGGCGCTCCCAAAAAAACCGCGGGCGTCTTGTGGCTCAAGCCCGTGCTGGTGGCCGAAATCGAGTTCGCCGGTTGGACCTCGGATGGTCTGGTGCGTCAGGCCGCCTTCAAGGCGTTGCGGGAGGATAAGCCGGCGGCCGAGGTGGAGGTCGAGAAACCGGCGCCGCCCGCGAATGCCGAGGTGGTGCGGCCGGCCGCGCCAACTTCATCGAAACCTTCCCGACGCGGTGACAAGGTGGATGTCATGGGCGTATTGATCTCGAACCCGGACAAATCTCTCTGGCCTGACGCAAATGACAGCCATCCGGTCACGAAGGAGGACCTGGCCCGCTACTATGAAGCTGTCGGCCCATGGTTGATTAAGCATATCGTGGGACGGCCGTGCTCAATCATTAGAGCTCCGGACGGAATCGCGGGCGAGCAGTTTTTCCAACGCCACGCGATGCCGGGAACCTCAAACCTGCTGGAACTGGTGACGGTCTTCGGCGACAAGAAGCCGTATCTGCAGATCGACCGAGTGGAAGGGCTCGCCGCTGTCGCACAGGTCGGCGCTCTTGAACTGCATCCCTGGAATTGCGAACCTTATCGACCGGAGTCGCCGGGACGCCTCGTCTTTGACCTCGATCCAGGCCCGGACGTCCCTTTCTCGACAGTCGTCGAAGCCGCTCGGAAAATGCGCGACCGGCTCAACGAGCTTGGCCTAACCAGCTTCTGCAAGACGACCGGCGGAAAAGGCCTTCACGTCGTCGCGCCCCTCGCTGTCGCTAGGCGAAACAAGATCTCTTGGGCTGAAGCGAAGGGTTTCGCGCATGATGTTTGCCAGAAAATGGCGCGCGAGAATCCCGACCTCTATCTTATCAAAATGAACAAGAATCTAAGGAACGGGCGCATCTTCCTCGACTATCTGCGCAACGATCGCATGGCGACGGCAGTGGCGCCGTTATCGCCCCGTGCGCGGCCCGGCGCGCCCGTGTCCATGCCTCTCACTTGGACCGAGGTGAAAGCCGATCTCGATCCCAAACGCTTCACGATCCGCACCGTGCCCGGGCTGTTGGCGAAGAGTACTGCTTGGCAGGACTACTGCGACGGTCAGCGACCCCTGGACCAGGCGATGAAGCGGCTGAGCAAAGTAAAACACGCGGCCTGACCATGAATCGACGACCGATTGCGTTCCGGTTGGACCGCGCCGCGCTAGGGAACGGAATGGACTGGAATTCAGGCGCCGGTCGCGAGCAGCGGCAGTGCCTTCACTCCAGCCCCTACCGCTTGCCGCGCCGGTTTTCGCCTTCGACGGACTTGCGCAGGGCATCCATGATGTTGATGACATTGCTGGGCGCGGGTTTCGGATTAATCTCTTTTGTCTTCGCCGGTCGCTTCGTCTGCTTTCGCTTAGCCTCGATGATCTCCAGCAACTTGTCCTGCACCGGGTCGGCCACCAGCTTGCTATCCCAGTGGCGAGTCTGCTTCTTGATCAGCTGCTGCACGAGCAACACCACCTCGGGATCAGACGGACTGTCGTCGACACCGCCGAAATAGGCATTCTCGTCCCGTACTTCGTCGCCATAGCGCAGTGTCCACAAGACGATGCCCTTCCCACGCGGTTCGAGCATGACCGCGCGCTCGCGCCTCGATATTACGAGACGCGAAATTCCCACCATGTCCTCCGAGGCCATCGCGTCCCGAATGACCGAGAAGGCTTCCTCGCCCACCGGCTCATTCGGCGACAGGTAATAGGGGGTGTCCAGCCAGATCCACTCGATTGAATCGCTCGGAGCGAAGACATCGATATCGATGGTTTTCGTACTATCCAAAGCGACATTCTCCAGCTCCTCCTCTTCGAGGATGACATAGTCATCTTCGCCTTTCTGATAGCCCTTCACCGCGTCTTCGTCCTCGATCTCCTTCCCCGTGACAGCGTCCACATAACGGCTCATTACGCGGTTGTGGGTCACGCGGTTCAGTGTATGAAAGCGAACCTTTTCACTTTCCGAGGTCGCCGGCGTCATCTGGACAGGACAGGTGACGAGCGAGAGCTTCAGATAGCCTTTCCAGTAAGGGCGCAGCGCCATGCCGTCCTCCGATCAAGCCGTTCGTTTTGAGCGGGAGCTTCGCTGAGCCTTCCGCGAACTCGCACCGTCGTCGGTTTTCTGCGACGAGCGCTTTGGTTTTCGCGCAGACACGAGCGCGGCGCTCTCGCGCAACGCCTGCAGAAGGTCACCGGGCTTCGATGGCGATGGCGCTCTTTCCTTCGGTAAAGCCCGACCTTCGATCTTTGCCTTGACGAGCTCCGCGACGGCTGATTCATAGCGGTCGTCGAAAGCTTTCGGATCGAATGAGCCCTTCTTCGTGTTGATGATATGCTTCGCGAGTTCCAGCATCTCGCCTTCAATCTTCAGATCCGGCAGCTGGTCAAAGGCTTCTTCCGAAGAACGAATTTCATAATCGAAGTTCAGCGTCGTACCGATTAGGCCATTGTTATGGGGACGGATCAGGACTGTTCGCAGGCGGCGGAACAGGACAGTCCGCGCAAGCGCGGCGACTCTGCCCTTCCGCATACCGTCGCGCAGTAGCTTAAAGCCGTCGGCGCCCATTTTGTCTGGCGCGAGATAATAGGGCTTGTCGAAATAAACGTCGTCAATTTCGTTGCAGGGAACGAAAGCCTCGACCTTTAGCGTTTTGTCGCTTTCTGGTATTGCCGACGCCACATCTTCGGGCTCAAGCACGACAAAGTCGCCATTCTCGACCTCATACCCTTTGACCTGTTCCTCCGGCTCGACCGGATCGCCTGTCTCGCTATCCACAAAAACGCGACGGACCCGATTACCCGTCACGCGATTGAGCGTGTGGAAGGCAATGCGTTCGGATGAGGAGGCGGCCGTATAAAGCTTCACCGCTACGGCGACACCTCCGAATTTTATGAAGCCTTTCCAGTTGGCCCTTGCAACTACCATGATCTGCACTCCGACACAAAGACCAACGGCTTCACCGGCACTCTTGTTCCAGATCAAACTAAATTTGATCAGCTTCTGGCGGCAGCGACGAGACGTTGTCGCTGCCGTCCGTCTGCCAGTTTTCGCCATCTACTGGTAGCGGGTTTTTCCAGCGGCACAAACATGATTTCAAGAGTTTGTAATTGAAGACCTTCTAATGGTAGCGGCTGACGCGTGACATATTCCAATTTATTTGCGAGGAAAAATGCCGAAAAGCCAGCAATTGCAGTCGATTCCGACGAAACTGAGCGTTGAGCAGTTCCAGCAATTTGTCTTGCCCCACCTCACCGCCCGAAGTCGAGGCCCGGCGCCCAAGCTCCCCACGCATACGGTCTTTAATTACATTTTGCAGGCGCTTTATCTCGGGTGTCCATGGAAAGAACTGCCGATCAGAAGAGATCGGGATGGCCGTCCAGAAATTCATTGCACGCGGATTTATCGGGCGTTTCGAAAGTGGGAGGCCGACGGCTGCTTCGAAGCTATCTTTGCAGAATCGGTGGCTACGCTTCATCAAGCCGATCTTCTCGACACAGCCGTCATTCACGGTGATGGAACGACGACTGCGGCGAAGAAAGGCGGCGACAACATCGGCTTTAATGGTCACAAGAAAATGAAAGGCGACAAGATCGTCGTATTCTGTGACCGGCGCTGCAACGTGATTGCGCCGTTTGTTTCTGCGCCGGGCAACCGCAATGAATCGCCGCTCTTACGCGAAGCCCTGCCGCTTGTGACGCGCATCGCGGATGCTGTCGGTCTTGATCTTAAGGGAACAATTGTCAGCCTGGATGGCGTCTACGATTGCCGGGTAAATCGCAAATCGATTTTCAATCGCGGCATGATTCCGAACATCAACGCGAATCCACGCGGCACAAAAACCGCCAAGCGGGGCCGCAAGCCGATCTTCAACGCCGCCATTTTCAAAGAGCGGTTCCACACCATCGAGCGCGTATTCGGATGGGAGGATAAGTTCCGGCGTTTGCTGCTGCGGTTCGAAAGACTGAGCCAGTTGCATTACGCATTTAAGGTTTTGGCTTACACGATGATCAACCTTCGGTATTTCTGCCAAGTCTAATTCAACCGCCGAACAGTTTTTCGTGATTGGCGCACCTGCGTCCGATCCCGCACATCCGTGCGACGACAAAAGCGACATTCAATGCGTCACATTTCTATAAAATGGTCGCATCGACTTGCCATCTTCCCCAATTTCGTTTTTTGATCACATTTTGCGAACACCGAACATGGAAACNNCCTGCTCGACTGCGTCACGCTATGCGGGACGGGCGTAGATTTGATGGCGAGGAATTCTCCGCTGTGTGGACGCAACTGCGCGGTTTGCGCCGAGGCTTGTCGACGGTGTGCGGAATTATGCGAGGCGGCTCCGGGCGATGTGGTCATGCAACGCTGCGCCAAAATATGTCGTGAGTGCGAAACGACCTGCACTGCGATGGCAGCGCATTAAGCGCGCAAGTCAGATTGGCTCAAACCAATTGCGCCGGAGGTTTTGGACGCGAACGCGTGCGCGTGCGATTTGAGCACGACGGATCGAGTTGGATGGCGTCAAGCGGCAGCCGCTGCAGCTTTGGATGCTGGGCTGGGGGTCCACACCGACGATCGCTGCTTCGGTGGCGATTGCCCGACATGCGATCGGCTCATGATCACGGCGGACGGCGGCGGCTCCAACGGTTCGCGCGTGCGCCTGTGGAAAATCGAACTGCAAAAGCTCGCCGACGAAACCGGACTGACCATCGGCGTTTGCCATTATCCGCCCGGCACGTCGAAATGGAACAAGATCGAGCATCGCCTGTTCTGTCACATCACGCAGAACTGGCGTGGGCTGCCGCTGACCAGCCGAACGGCGATCATCGAATTGATCGCGGCGACGACGACGAAACCGGCCTCACCGTGCGCTGCGAACTCGACGAAAACACCTACGCCAAAGGCGTGAAAGTCAGCGACGCGGAAATGGCCGCCCTCAACATCAGCGGCGACGCCTTCCATCCAGAATGGAATTACACCATCGCCCCGCGTTCGATGCCAGCCTCAACGTGAAGCAGTTATTTCGCAGCGTTGCCTTAGACAGATCAACGGGTTGGAAATGATCAATTTTCTTTCAAGCGAGATCCTCATCGAATCATTCGTTCTTATGCATGGAAGTGAAAAGCAAATGGCGCGACGCGCGACGGTCAAATTGACCACGCACGCCCCATCCAAATTTTCGCCGCTGCTTGCCGCCGATCTGCATCTCGGCTGAAATCGTCCTGCATAAGTTGACGACCTTCTGCGCTTTTTGAATGACATTTTCAAAAAGTGCGCGCCGGACGATCCGGCGCGCATCGCATTTGAAAGGCGTCCCTGCTTTCAGCTTGCTCGCGGCGCCGATTGATCGCGCAAAGCGTGAATCCGATCGTGGTTCGCTTTGACGCCCACATACTGTCGACGGACGATGGCCTCGATATCCGCAGGCAAATCCTCTTTGAGCGCCGCTTCGTAATGACGCATCGCGGCGTCTTCTCCGCGCTCGCACTCTTCGAGCACCACGTGCTCCTCCATGCCTGTGACGGAAGACATAATGTCGGTCCACCGTCGATGCAGTGTTCCGCCTACGCTGCCGGACGTCGCAGGCTCTCCGCCGAGCTTACGAATCTGGGCTTCAAGTTCCGTTGCGCCTACGTCGCAACGTTGGGCCGAGGATTCAAACACCGGCGTCAAACTTCCTTTTTTTACGTCCTTGGCGCAGGTTCGAAACCCTTTCGCGCCATCCTTCGTCGTTTGTAGTAGCAAATTCAAGGTCGCGATCACTTCTTGGCTGTTCATGACACATCTCCTACGAGGCGTTTGCGCTCGATCGCGGGGACCCTAGGCTTCTCAACGTAGAGCTGCATAGGATCGGAAACTACCCATCAAACGCCACAACGACCGCCATCCTTGACCCAAAAGAAGTAAGGCGGATATCACTGGTAAGCCGTCAGTGT
>PLZT01000468.1 GCA_003152255.1 Methylocystaceae bacterium
AAACCAGACCGACTCCATCGCTCAGGACCTCTATTCCGCCGCTCTCGGATGACTGGACTTCCTGCTATCCTTGAAATTCAATAGAGAGCGTTGAACAACCTTGGAAATCGAACAAAGCGATCGCGGTCTCGGTTCTTTTACATGTCCGGTACGATATTTTGTGCGAAACCGAGGCCAATATAGAGAACCGTTACCAGCAACATCGAGGCTATACCAATCAGCACGACTGTTAATTCTGAATCCGAGGAGGGCGTTTTGTTCGACATAAGTTGCTCACGTTTGTAACGTTGCCGTATCAGACTCTGGCGCGCTCATACCATCCGCGCGACCGGCGAACGATATTGACGACGGAGAGCATCACAGGCACTTCCACAAGAACGCCGACAACCGTGGCGAGCGCCGCGCCGGACTGGAACCCGAAAAGAGCGATTGCCGTCGCAACCGCCAGCTCGAAAAAATTGCTCGCGCCGATGAGCGCCGAAGGCCCCGCGACGCACCATTCGACGCCGAGTTGTCGATTGAGCCAATAGGCCAACGCCGCGTTGAAATAGACCTGTATCAGGATCGGCACCGCGAGCAGGCCAATGACGAGCGGCTGGCGGATGATCTGTTCGCCTTGCAGGCCGAACAGCAGCACGAGCGTCAGAAGCAACGCGGAGAGCGACAGGGGCGACAAAACGCGAAGCGTCCTGTCGAGGGCGTCTTTCCCGCCCTGCGCCAGCAGCGCCCGCCGCCAGAGCTGCGCCACGATCACCGGAACCACGATGTAGAGCACGACCGACAGGAACAGTGTGTTCCATGGCACGGTGATGGACGAGAGGCCGAGCAGCAACGCGACAATCGGCGCGAAGGCCACGATCATGATCGTATCGTTGAGGGCAACCTGCGACAGCGTGAAATGAGGCTCGCCATCGACAAGATTCGACCAGACGAACACCATGGCCGTGCAGGGAGCCGCCGCCAGCAGGATCAATCCGGCGATGTAGCTGTCGATTTGATCGGCAGGCAGGAATGGTCGAAACAGATGGGAGATGAACAACCAGCCCAGCAAAGCCATCGAGAACGGCTTGACCAGCCAGTTAATCCCGACCGTTGTGACCATTCCGCGCCAATGATTTTTGACCTGTCCGAGCGCGGCGAGGTCGATCTTGAGCAGCATGGGAATGATCATCAGCCAGACCAGCACGGCGACCGGCAGATTCACTTCCGCGACCGTCGCCGCGCCAATCGCGCGGAACACAGTGGGCAACGTCTGACCGAGGACGATTCCGGCGATGATGCAAAGCGCGACCCAGAGCGTCAAAAACCGCTCGAAAACACCCATGGCAGGCGCTTTGCTTGTCTCGGGATTGCTCGTGACGGCTGTGGCTTCGCTCATGATGATCGGCTCTTTCCTATAAAGATCAGGCTGGTTCGGTGACATGACCCGCTAATTCCAGCAGGCGCGGCACACCGACCGGCTCTTCCTTCAACAGCGGCACGACGGCGTAGCGACGCGCATGGACGGTCGCAACCTTGTCCACCTCGCCCAGTTCGTTCTTGGCGCGTTGGCGCAACAGGGGGGAACGCGGGCGCGCCGCCGCCACGCTGTTATTGATGACCCACGCCCATGGCTCGATCTCAGCGCGCCGCAGATCGGCTTGGAGATTGGCCGCTTCCAGCACGGGCGTCGTTTCCGCCAAGGTGACAAGGAGAACCTTGGTTCGCCGCGAATCCTGAAGCTGCATCATGGGGGTCGTATAATGTCCGCCCTTGGCGTCCAGCATGCGCGCGACCTCGCGGTGATAGGCTCCCGTGGCGTCCAGCAGCAGCAAGGTGTGGCCGGTCGGCGCGGTGTCCATCACCACGAATTTCTCGCCCGCCTCGCGGATAATGCGCGAGAAGGCTTGAAAGACGGCGATTTCCTCGGTGCAAGGCGATCGCAAATCTTCTTCGAGCAACGCGCGCCCTTGGGCGTCGAGCTTCGCGCCCTTTGTCGCCAAGACTTCCTGACGGTAACGCTCGGTTTCGGCGCGGGGGTCGATGCGGCTCACCGTCAGATTTCCCAATGAGCCATGCAGCGTTTCGGACAAATGTGCCGCTGGATCGGACGTGGTGAGATGGACGGGCAGCCCGCGATGAGCCAACTCCATAGCGATCGCAGCAGCCACGGTCGTTTTGCCGACGCCCCCTTTTCCCATCAGCATCACGAGGCCGTGGCCATCGGCGGCGATGCCGTCGACCAACTCCGACAGGCTCGGCGCGCGCAGCTCGATAGGTGCGCCATCTGCCGCGTCCATGTGGTGGGGCGGTGTTTCGACGAGCAAATGACGCAAAGCATCGAGCCCCACCAGATTGAATGGCTTGAGAGGGACGTGATCGCAGGGCAACGCCTGAAGGACTTCAGGCGTTGCGGCCAAAGCCGCTTGCTCGCGCTCGTAAATAGCGGCGGCGAGCGCATCGAGCGCCGCTTCTTCTTTCGGCAAGATACCGTTGACGACGAGAAATTGCTGATTGAGACCAATCGCCGCCAGTTCCGCATGCGTGCGCGCCGCTTCGCGCAAGGCAGAGTTTTGGGCGCGGGCGACGAGGATCAGGCGGGTGCGCTGACCATCCGCCAAAGCTTCAACGGCCGCTTGATATTGCGTGCGCTGCTTTTCCAATCCGGCGAGTGGGCCGAGGCAGGAGGCGTCGCCCTTTCCCGCCTCAAGGAAGCCGCTCCATGCGACGGGGAGTTGCAACAGGCGGATAGTGTGGCCGGTCGGCGCTGTGTCGAAAATGACGTGATCGTAATCGGCGGTGATCGCGGTGTCGGTCAACAACGCGGTGAATTCATCGAAAGCCGCGATTTCCGTCGTGCAGGCCCCCGAAAGCTGTTCTTCAATGCCTTTGACGACGGCTTCGGGAAGCTTGCCCCGCACAGGGCCGACGATGCGGTCGCGATAGGCTTGCGCGGCAGCCTGCGGGTCGATTTCCAGCGCGAAAAGCCCCGCCACGGCGGCAATGGCCGTGATCTTGTCGCCAATTGCGACCCCGAACACCTGACCAACATTTGACGCCGGATCGGTGCTGACGAGCAGCACGCGGCGTCCGGCTTCGGCGAGCTGAATCGCCGTCGCGCAGGCGATTGACGTTTTGCCGACTCCGCCCTTGCCGGTGAAGAACAGGAAACGCGGCGCGCCTTCGAGAAATTTCATTTCGATCTTTCAGCAGCAGGGACTACCGCCGCAGCATGAGCCCTGCTTCGCTTCGGTCTTGTCCGCGACGCCAGCCCAGCGCGCCAGTTCGGCGCGGTTCGGATAACGACCGGCAAGTGCGATGTCGCCATCGACAAGGATCACCGGCAGCGCTTCTTGGCCGGAACGCTCCAGAAAGCCTTTCACAGTCGCGTTTTCGGCGAAGACCATCGGTTGCTGCGCCAAGTTGAAGCGCTCAACGTGCGCGCCGTTCTGTTTGGCCCAATCCACATCCGCCGCGAAAGTGATCAGAGCTTGGTCGGCCTCAACGCCGCAAACCCCCGTGCTGCAACAAAGGGCGGGATCGAATATTTGAATCGTGGTCATAGGCGTCCTTTCAGGATCATTGTGAACGTGCTGTTTTCCCGATGACGACTTCCCCGTCTTCCTTGGTGAAAGCGCCAATGTCGGGGTTCGGCAAAATATCGAGCACGGCTTCCGAGGGGCGGCACAGCCGCGCGCCTTTCGGCGTCTCGACTATGGGCCGGTTGATGAGGATGGGATGCTCGACCATGAAGCCGATCAATTCTTCTTCCGTCCATTTCGGATCGGCGAGACTAAGCGCATCATAGGGCGTGCCCTTCTGGCGCAACAACTCACGCGCTGAAATGCCCATGGCGCGGAGTAGTTCGACGAGCCGCTCGTGCGAGGGCGGGTCTTTCAGATACTCAATCACGACAGGCTCTTCGCCACTTTGCCGGATCATCGCCAGCGTGTTGCGCGAGGTTCCGCAGGCGGGATTGTGATAGATTGTAATTGTCATGACTGCGCTTCCGCCTTATGCGTCGCGCCTTCCATCTCGCCGATTTCACGCAAGCGGTTCTTCAGCGCCAGCTTGTCGAGACGGGCAATCGGCAGCGCGAGAAGGAAGGAGATTCTGTTTTTCAGATAGCGAAAGGCGAGGTTGAAGGCCTTTTGCTTCTCGATATCCAAACCCTCGACGGCGGCAGGGTCTTCAATGCCCCAATGCGCGGTCATTGGTTGACCCGGCCAGATCGGGCAGGCTTCCCCCGCCGCGTTGTCGCAGACCGTGAACACGAAATCCATTTTCGGCGCGTCGGGTGTTGCGAACTCTTCCCAGTTTTTCGAGCGAAAGCCTTCAGTCGGATAACCGTATTCGGCGAGGGTCTTGATCGCGAAGGGGTTGATAACGCTTTTGGGGCGACTGCCCGCAGAGAAGGAATTGAAGCGCCCCGCGCCGTCCTTGCGAA
The DNA here is from genome assembly GCA_003152255.1 of Methylocystaceae bacterium. The sequence goes on from PLZT01000468.1 coordinate 4,427, forward strand.
GAATGCTTTCCGCAAGGATCGAGCGCGCGGTGTTGCCGGTGCAAAGAAAGAGGACGTTGTAAACGTGGTCAGTCATCGACGTGAGCCTTTGTCTGGCAACAGGGAGTGAGATCGGCGATCAGGGGCGCGCAAATATCTGGACGACCGCCGCAGCAGTCTTTCAGCAGGAACAGCGTGACCTCGCGGAGGCGGCCGAGATTGGCGCGGTAGATGATGGAGCGGCTTTGGCGCTCCCCGTTCACCAGACCCGCGCGGGCAAGGATGCTCAGATGCGCCGACATGGTGTTTTGCGGCACGGCCATAAGGCGCGCCAATTCACCGGCGGGCACGCCCTCTGGCTCGCGCTGGACGAGCAACCTGAAGGTATCAAGCCGCGTGGTCTGCGCGAGCGCCGCGAGCGCTGAGATAGCCTCTATATTGTCCATAAATCCAGATTACCGGATATGTGATTCGACTGCAAGCCAACTGCCGTGCGGCGGATCATTTTGTGGAGTCGGAGAGGCCCAGCCGCTTCAACTCGGCCTCGCGAATTTCGCCGGTAATTGGGTAATATCCGCCTTGTTCAGTTTGGATTTGGCCGTCCTTGGACAGGATGTATTTGATGAATTCGGCGCGCAGCGGATCGAGTGGCTCGTTCGGGTTTTTGTTCACGTAGATATAGAGATAACGGGCGATGGGGTATTTTCCAGAATAGGTTTCGTCGGCGGATGTGTCGTAACATTTTCCGCCGAAATACGAGGCGACAGGAACCGCGCGCACGCCGCTCGTTTTGTATCCAATGCCGGAATATCCGATCGCGAACTTATTTTTTGCGACAGATTCGACGACGGCCTCAGAGCCGACCTCTTGTTTGACCGCCTCCTTGAAATCACCGCCATAGAGCACAAGCTGCTTGAAAAACTCATAGGTGCCTGAAATCTGGTTGCGGCCATATACTGCGATTGGCTGCTCTGACCATGCGCCGCTCGCGCCGACATCCCCCCATTTGTCGATGCTTTTCCCGCCGCTCCCTTTCCGCGTGGAGGAGAAAATTTGATCCAACTGTTGCAAGGTCAAACAGGGGACCGGATTATCCTTGTGGACGTAGATTGCCAACGCGTCCACCGCGACGCGTATGGCCGTCGGCTTGTATCCGTGTTTCTTCTCGAAGGCGTCAGCTTCGGCGCTCGTCATATAACGCGACATCGGGCCAAACTGTGCATCGCCAGAAAGCAGCGCAGGCAAGGCTGTTGACGAGCCCTTGCCTTCGACTTCGATTTTTACGTTCGGATATTTTGATTTGAACCCCTCGGCCCATAGCATCATTTCATGATTCAAGGTGTCGGAGCCGACGGACCTCAGTTGCCCTGAAATGCCCTCTACCGCTTGGTAGGAGGGAAGAGCTGCATCGACTGCGTGCGCTGAGTTTGTCAGCGTCCCCCATGCAACTAAAGCAGCGGCAAAGCCCTTCATCCTCATGTCGTGTCTCCGATTCTGGCCAGCTCTCATGCGAGCGGATGTTTGGCGGCATTCTAGAATTCAATATATCTGGAATAAAGGATATAAATGACAGTCAAAAGAAGGCCTCTGTGGATAAATCCGCAATTTCGTTCCAAATACAAGGCATTGAAAAATCGGAGTGTTTTCCGTGTGGAACTGCGGTGCGGATGCCACGCCGCGCTTGTCAAATG
>PLZT01000157.1 GCA_003152255.1 Methylocystaceae bacterium
ATTCGCAAAAACCCCGGCGTCTTCGCCAGAATTCGCAGCTTCGCTCACAATATCCTGAGGATAAACCAGACCGACTCCATCGCCCAGGACCGCTACGCCGCCGCTCTCGGAAGACTGGACTTCCTGTTATCCTTGAAATTCAATAGAGAGCGTTGAACAACCCTGTGCGAGTCTACGGTTCGAAAAATCCAACTACACTCTGACCGAACCGGGTAACGGATCAAGTACACGAAGTCTACATCCAGACTGGCGTGGTCGTCGAACGTGCGCCATTGGCTTATCTGGCACTCAAACGTAACGACGGCGGAGGAGTGCACATGATGAAGTTCGACTTCATGGTGCAGACACGCGATAGGGGCATCGTTACGGTGGCCCGGTCGGTTGCCGTGCCGGACTCAATCGCTGTATGGCCAATAATTGTTAAGCTCGCGCACAAAATCGACGAGCCGGGGAGCCTGATCCTTGTGGCGAACGAGGCAGGCGAAGTTATCATCCGCATCGGCATCGCTCACGCCCGCAATCTTGCCCCTCTACAACCCGAAGCCATGGGTAGATCAGAGGAAACATTTTCTTTGTTGAATTAATGGAGGTTGTGGAGGCAATGGACGTATTTCCTTAATTATTATATTTTGTTATGATTTATATTTTTATGGAATTGCCTCCACTCCCTCCACTTTCACCTTTGTACAGCCGGCGTAAGATTGGAGATAGAGATGCGTTCCTCTTTCAGATTTCCGTGGAGGGTGCTGTCGATCACTTCAACCCACGGCATCATGTCTTCGCCTGGATCGGCAAATTTGCCGATCATAAAAATCTCAGGTTTTGGCGATCTTATCGCTATCCGAGCGAGCACAAGCCACCAATGAGTTTTCGGCTAAAGGCCGGGGTGGATGCCGGATAGTTGGAAAAACTCACCTACGGGCCTGTTACGCCGTTATAGAGCCGTTTCCAGTCAGAGGCGACGGCCCCAATGCCCGGTAAACGCTGGCGCGACTGATCTTGAGCTTATGGGAAATCACGTTGACGCCTTTACCCTCGGCCCTGAGTTTTCGAACAGCTTCAACGTCTATGGACGGTGGTCGCCCTCTATAAACGCCAGCGGCCTTGGCCTTTGCTATTCCTTCCATTCGTCGTTCCCGGCGTAGGTTGGTTTCAAATTCCGCGAACACCCCAAGCATGTCCAAAAACGCCTTACCGGCCGCATTGCTGGTGTCGATTGGTTGTTCGGTGGCCTTCAACGTCGCGCCCTTTGTTCGCAATTCCCGTACGATGTCTTGAAGGTCGCCTATGCTCCTCGCCAAACGGTCAATCCGGGTGACCATGAGAATGTCGCCGGGGCGGATGAAATCCAAAAGGGTCCGAAGTTCCGTCCGGCCATCGCGGGTTGTCCCGGTGATTTTTTCCTGTCGGATCACCTCGCATCCGGCTTCCTTCAGTTTGGTCACTTGGATGGTGAGGTCTTGATCGGTGGTTGAAACGCGAGCGTATCCATATCTCGCCATGCGGCTTGCCCCTGCATTTTGTCTTATTAGGTTTTAGACCATCAGTTTATGGTGCTTCAAAAGTCGGAATTCAACCCAAATAACACGCGATTCATGTCTCAGTGGAGCGTCTCGCTTGGGTAAACCCATATGGACAAATCGGATTGCAACTGGAACGGGAATTTGGCTCAAGTAGACGCCGGAGCGGCAAAACCGACCGCGCCGACTCAAAACGTTGCTTCCGGGTATCGCGACAAAGAGCGACGATGCCGGTGTGGTGGCTCAAGGTAACCGGGCATTCTCCCGCTTGGCCGATTGGCACGGCGTCGCAAGCCGCCCTCGCGCGGCGGTTCAACGTGTCCCAGAGCACCATATCGAGGCTTTGCCATGAACGCCGTAAATTTTCGACGTGTCGCCTTAATGAATCAGAATTAGTCACACTAACCGCTATTTTTTACGAAGCATCTCATTCGAGATTTCCTTTCCCTGCACGAAGTCCAAATGAACCGTGCAGAATAGGATGAACTATAATACGCGTTTGACTCCCTATCATCGTAGTTGTGATAAGCGCCATATCGAGATGAGACCATATAAATCTCTCATTAGTGTTAAATTTAACTCCAATAACACCAACTCTATAAAGAATAGCAATTGCCTCTCTCAGAAAATTACCAACTTCTTTATCATCAAACGCGGACTGAGCTGCTTGATATATTGGGTCGTAATCGATTTGTGGCACAGAAGAGATCGAGAACGCTAATTCGTCTATTTTTTCTACAGCGCACAATTCTTCAAATGACACAGCCTCTTTGCCGATTGAACTTAGAAAATTTAAGAGTATTTTGAGCGTTGGAAAAGCGCTGCGCCATTCACTTTCTAATGCTTCGCGCCGACCACGTAAATAATCTATTTCAGCCTTATAAATCATGTGATTTGTAACTTGATAATGTCCTTCTGCAATCTCAAAACATTGGTTTATAAAGGCAATAACGTCTCTTGGGCGCAGAAGCGTGCGGTCTAAGATATAGTCAAACGCGTCGTCCTTTCCTACTCTATTTGGGAAAACATCCTCAAAGGAAATAATACCGGCGGTATATTGCCTTTTAAAAAGATACTCAATATGCTTGTTTACGAGGTCTTTCAGCTCATCCTTGTTGCACCTAATCTTAATAAAGTAATCCTCAAATTTTTCCTTCTGAAACGTAATGTCCCCTGTCTCTTGGGCGACTCGCTCCACGATATCAGATCGAAGCGCAACAAGAAGTTTTAAATTTGTAACTTTTCTAAATGCCTTAAGCGACTCTATAAGAGCCCGAATAAGGCGAAACCTAATCGTGACATCAACCCAACGGTCGTCAAGCTTGTCTATAAGTATATAAAATCTGTTCATATCTGCACTTGTTGCTTGTGCTGAAAGCAGCTCAATAACACCGTTAAGCTCTGCTAATTGATCAGAGTCTATTATCTTCTTAGAACGAGCCAACAGCCCGCTTTTTTTTTCCGCGCTCAGTTGCTTTCCGTATTGTCCTCGAGCTTTGAACTTTTGAAAATCTTCGCCCAACTCTGCTTCTACTTTACTTTCTACTTTTTCCGTGATTTCTTTGATATTCTGATCCATGGTGATCCAGAATCGCCCTTCCCATTGGCGGAGGTATTGTATAGCTTTTTGCTTTCTAGCATCTGCAAAGAATCTTTCAATTAACCGAGCAAACGTCTTTTTAGATTTGTCTTCGTCGTTAACAGACCAGCGTAGGCGGATAAATTCTATGCAAATTACATGCTTCCACAATACTTGGAACAGCAAATCAAGGTCAGCGCCGATTGTTTGGAGAAAGTTTAACGCGTCGGAATTTGAGACGTAACTCATCGACATCTCTGAAGGGTCTATTTCAATCGAATGATCGACATTTCGCTCGATGTAGCGAAGAATTGCAGTTTTTCCAGCTCCGGTTCTTCCGGCGATAACATTCCCGGCGATTGAACATCCATACAACGCTCAACCGGAGGATATCGTATGAAGCAATCAAAGAGAAACTCATCGTCTGTTTCTGCCGCGTTGCTGCCAATTGACATGCCATGTTTAAGTACTATTGGATTGCTTCTTTTTGTTGGTTTTGCCATGTGACTAAGACCGCTATTATGTTGCAAGGACGTAATTTCCTCCGAAGAGTTCGAGATTATCCCCATTTGAGGAATGACGTGAGCGATTTCGAGCTGGTTCCCACAGCTTTGTATAAGGGAGACGGCGACAGGTTCGTTGCGTGAAGGAGCTTGCGTGAATTCAAACACGCGCTCAGCCTTCCATAATGGCGTTTCAGCGAATTTTGGGCGTCCCCGCGACTGGGGAGGTCGGACCGGCGTGAACCGCCGCCCCTGATGTGATCCTACCCGTGGCGAATAAAGCGTATGGGTCACCGCCTTTGGCCTAAAACCCCAAGACACTCGACAGGAATCAGAAAAATCGGCTACCGCTCTCGACTTTGGAGCAGGAATCGGCACGTCGAATAGACGCCAGACGTTAGAACACCACGGGAACAGTTTCCCCCAGAATTCCCCCAGCTTTTAGGGCGATTTCGCTATCTGTTCGCATTTCAAGCGTGGGGGACAAGGGAGAGGGCGAAAGGAAACCCCTTGAAAAGATTTGGAGAAACTGGTGGGCGGCACAGGGATTGAACCTGTGACCCCTCCCGTGTGAAGGGAGCGCATAGGTTGCTAGTCCGCAACCCCAAACGGCCCAATAACGCATGATCGGACAGCCATCGGAGGTGCCGGTGGCGCTGATCGTCGCCGTCACTTGCGACGCGAACAGTTTAATTCGCGACTTCGTCACCGAACTGCTACGCGTCAATTTTGGCGGGGCGAAATTGGCCACCAAGGGAAGCGGCTCGATTTGCATGGCTTTGGTGACATTGCCTGCATGCCGTCGCCGCCCCTTTTCATCGATGAACCCGACAACGATATTTAGCCAAAAGCGAAATTCGGCCACATCGAAGCTGAAAATATTTCGCCTTTTCCACCCCGCGCCCGCACGCGCGCGCCCGAGTCGGCATACCGCTTGAACGAGCATGATTGGGTTGTTGTCGCCGCATTCCCACAAATAGTGCACATCATGAATTTCGCACTCAATCGAATTTACACCGAATAAGCATGTAGCTGATTGTGTTGGGAATAAGTTGCCGAACAGCATGTTGAGGCGCAACATTATTTTTGACCGCCAGCATCGTTTAGTTATGATCGCTTGTCCTGCCCCCCCGCCACAATCATTCCAAGCGTGATTTCCACTTCGGAGAAACCAACATGGCGACGACCTATCTTCCTCGCGTCACTGCGGCGGATCACGAAGCCTTGCGGCGCTTGGTCGACAACTACCCAGCCAACTCGTACGAAAAATGGCTTTTTCTCCAAGCGAAGGAAATCGCGAATTGGCAAAGGAGCGGATGGGAAGTCATCTTAATTGATGTCAGTGCGGACGATTTCGTCCGATATTGCCGGGAGACAGGGGCAAGCCCCAACTTCCACACGTTCAGGGGTATCGCCTCTGCCAAGGCAATCGGAAAATTCAGTTGATGTCCGCGCAATGAGCCCGGCCCCAAAAGAATCTTCGTTCCCTTTCGTCGATCAGTCCGCTTGTCCTCAGAAAGCGCACGCCAAGGAGGATGCTCCCGCGCTGCCGCTTCGCGCCAAGAACGGACATCGGCCACACTCCGCTCTTGTCAAAGGAGACGGTGAGCAAGTATACTGCCAAAATGTGGAGAAGGATTCTTCATGGCTTAGCGATCGTCGCGGCCGTTGTGTCCTTACATGGAAGCGCGCCGGGCTTGGCCTCGCCCGTGCCTTCTGCGGCATCGTGGTGCCCACACCATCAGCAGATCAGCCACTACTCGCAGTCGCATCATTCAGACCCATCGCGTCCCGCCTTGCCATGTTGCTCCAGCGCCATGCCGGGCGCGTTCCTTCCGCAAACGACCTTGGAAAAGCTCATGCCGCTCGGCGCGGCGGGACTGATTTTTTGGGAAAAAGCATTCTTTCTTTCGGGGATTTCCATCCCGCCTGAAATGACGCCGCCTCGACCCTCGGCCTGATCTTTCGTCCCGCTCCGCGCGACTGCCTTTCGGCGTTCGCGTCGGCGCGCTCATTCGAATTCAGGGTCGGACCATCTGTTCAAAGTACTCGAGCGCGCGCCGCTGCTGGCGTGGTCATCTCGTCATGGGCGTTTGCCGCCCCCCTCTCTCGGTCTCGCGATGGCGTCGCCGATGGAGTCACAGGGCTGCGCGACCACAAGTTGGAAACTTGAATGGGTAGATATATCGCCCATAAGCGTCGCAAAATTAAGCGGACAAGCGAGGCGCGCGGCTCGGATGACGCCGTGGCCGCCGGCCTTCGTGCGCAACTATTAGCCTTGCAGCGCGCAGCTGAGCGGCTCGAATTGGAAAGAGCCCGCGTCGTCAAGCAGGCGCGGCTCATAGAGCGGCGGCTGGAGCGGCAGGACTCGGTCGTTGACAGGACGTCTGGCCGTAGGCGAACAGCTGCCCGTGCGGCAGGGTACGCTTTGATCTCGGCGACCGCAGGGATGCGGACGCTCTGTATTTCAATTGAGCGTGATCCCAGGGCGAACCCAGATGATTTGTGGAGCGTAGACGTCAGAATAGAAGGCGAAGAAGCTCAAGGCTACCGCGTAAAAGACCCAACGATCCCTGCCAGCGAGGACGCGATTCATTTGATGCGGGCGCTTGCGCCGCGTATCGCCGAAGAGTTTGTCTTGGGCCGTGCGACGCCGGGTGCCGACACCAATAACTCCAACACGGCATCAATTCTCGCAGAGTGTTACATGCAAAAAACTCGAAGTGTGCTTACGCTCAATGAGGACGAAAAGAAGCAAGTTAAATGTGGAATCGTAGCGGAATCTGAAAGAACAGTCCTTCTAAGATTGAAATACTTTCAATACGAATTGAATGCCATGATAGAAAACCTTATGAACGCGACCTTTCTCAATCGCAAAAAATGTGACGCCGCTCTCCAAAGAATATATGCTGGTTTTCAAGATTTCTCTAACGGACAGATGGAATCTGTAAATGTTTCGTTTGACGCGTAAAACTGAAGACAAAGAGGACAATTAGCGCTAAATCCTAAGCTGCATCACAAGTCAACAATTTCGTCAAAAACATAGAGTATTGAAAAATATAACCATTTTCCGTGCAAAGCTCCGGTGCAGAAGTGATGAGTTATCTTGCAGCTTGGCCAGGGCCAATAGGGATGGCGGCTTGGGGTCATGTGCTGAAATGCTCAGTTGGAGCAAATCTCGTCCGCAATACATTCGAAGGCTGTCATCGTTGCCAAGCCATTTTTCCCATAGGCCATTGGGCTGATAACCGAGCGTCGAGTAAGGTGGACCGTCAGGAATCCATTGTGCGGGGCCGGGCTGACGGCCTTACTGCGCCCTGCCGTGCACACTGAAAGGCGATTTTCGCCTTTCAGTGCACACTACCATTTTCGCACTCAATCGAATTTGCACCGAATAAGCATGTAGCTGATTTTGTTGGGAATAAGTTGCCGAACAGCATGCCGCGCCGCAGCATTATTTTTGACCGCGCAAGCCCATTACCTCGCCGAGGGCTCGTCATGATCGTTGAATTATCGTTCGATGAAGCCTCAGCGATTCCCACATTTTGACCCCTCGATATCAGTTCAATCGGGTTCGAATTTATTGAAGAAGGGAATGGGGTCGATTTGCACCAGCCGGGTGACGTTGCCCGTGTGCCGCCGCTTGCCCCTGCCGTCAAGGTAGCCGACAACCGCGTTCACCCAAAACCGGTAGGGGCCAACATCGAAATGAAAAACGTTTCGCCTTTTCCAACCCATGTCGGCCGCCGTTGAACGATCACGTCGACATATGGTTTGAACCAGCATGATCGGGGTGCTGTCGGCGCTTTCCCAAAGAAAGTCGTCGTCGAGGAAATCGGCGAAGTCGAGTTCGGAAAAGTCGAACCCAACCTTTTGGGTCACGGCTTTGGTGCTCGGGTAAGGATGACTATGAAAGTCGGCAAGCAGGGTTTGATGCGGGGCGAGTTGCTTGAATAGTTCCTCCTTGATTTTGCCTGCGCGACGGTTTGGCTCGACACTCAGGGCCGCCCTTTTGGCGGTAAGGCTGATGCTGAGCTTGTCGAGAAAAAACACGATATCGCCATTGGGGAAGGCTTTTTTGCTTCCCCATACATAGCCGTATGTTTCAACGCCCGCTTTGCCGCTTGATCTTGGGCCGCGAAAACTGAAAGCCTCGACCGTCGCCAGGGTCATCGATTCAAGCAGCGAGGTTCCGAGCTTCACGCGATAGTTTGGCATATTGCGCCCCCCGGCTCAGTATTCGTCGGCGCGCATGATCGTCAGCACGCGGGTTGTCACTGCGGGGTCAGCCGCGTCGGGAGAGTGGTAGGTGAGGTCGCGGTCGTAATAGTCGATTTTGAACAGCAGGTCGTGGCCCTGCGCGACGATCATGCCGAAGTCATGCTCGCCGTA
>PLZT01000155.1 GCA_003152255.1 Methylocystaceae bacterium
CGGGTGAATAAGACGGGCTAGACCGCCTGAGGGCATTCACCGTTCTCGATCCTGCCTGTGGCTCTGGCAACTTTCTATACCTTGCTCTGCTTGCCTTGAAAGACATCGAACATCGAGCAGGCATCGAAGCCGAGACTCTCGGCTTTCACCGAGAATTTCCTCACATCGGTCCGGAGGCAGTCAAAGGAATTGAGATCAACGTCTATGCAGCCGAACTGGCCCGAGTGTCAGTCTGGATCGGTGAAATTCAGTGGATGCGGAGGAATGGTTTCGATGTCTCCAAGAATCCAATCCTCAAACCGTTGGACAACATTGAATGCAGAGACGCCCTCCTGAAGGAGGACGGCACCGAAGCCGAGTGGCTTGAAGCGGACGTGGTTATAGGAAATCCACCATTTCTTGGTCATAAGAAAATGCTTTCGCAGCTGGGAGAGGCCTATGTTGACCAACTGCGAGCTTGCTACGTCACCAGAATCGATAGCGGGGTGAATCTAGTAACATTTTGGTTCCTTAAGGCTTGGGAGCAGACCCAAACCGGAAGCGCCAAACGAGTCGGATTGGTCGCTACCAATATGATCCGTGGCGGGGCGAACCTTTCCGTTTTAGAACCCATAGCGAAGAGTGGGGCGATATACGAGGCATGGAGCGACGAGCCTTGGACCGTGGAGGGAGCCTCAGTAAGGGTCAGCCTTATATGTTTTGGTTCAGATGGCGTAAGTAAGCGCCTCGACGGTAAAATTACGTCGCATATCAATGCTGATCTATCAGCCGGCGCTGTTGATCTCACCAAAGCAATAAAGCAAGCGGAAAGCAAAGGAATTGCTGCGAGAGGAATCGAACGAGGCGGCGACTTTCACATTGATGGTGATACAGCCCGTAAATTTCTTGTAGCACCAATAAACGTGAATTTGCGGCCCAATTCTGATGTAATTAAAAAGTTTCTTACTGTCCCAGACATTACAGCCAGACCAAGCGATCTTTGGCTAATTGACATGTATGGTTTAAATCAAGAGCAAGCTTCACTTTATGAGGCTCCCTTCGCTTACTTGAAAAAAAAACTATTTGTGGCACGAAAAACAAATAGCGAAGCAAGAACGGCCAAAAGATGGTGGCTTTTCAGGCGCTCGGGGCAGGAATTTAGAGAGAAGGCAAAGCATCTTGAGTCCATAATTGTTACGCCTTTGGTTTCCAAATACCGTTTGTTCGAAATTGTGCAAAATAAATATCTTGCGGATACCCGAGTCGTTTCGATTTTCCGCTCTGATTTCGTTTGCTTTGGCGTCCTTAATTCTCGCTTCCACGAGGCCTGGTCGCTAGCCAAGTGCCAATACCACGGCGTTGGAAATGATCCAGTCTACAATCATGAGACGACTTTGGAAACTTTCCCTTTCCCGTCGGGTTTAGAACCCAACCGCAACCCGCCTGACTACGACAATCCTCACATGCAGGCCGTGGCCAACGCGGCAAAACGCTTGAACGAATTGCGAGAGAATTGGCTCAATCCACCAGACCGTGTGAAGCGAGTTCCCGAAGTTGTTCCCGGTTACCCAGATCGCATTCTGCCAATCAGTGATGCCGCCGCCGCAGTCCTGAAGAAGCGGACGCTGACCAACCTCTATAATGAGCGTCCGACTTGGCTACAAATGGCGCATGCGGAGTTAGATGCCGCTGTTGCTGCTGCCTACGGTTGGCCACAGAACATCACCGACCACGAAGTGCTTGAAAAGCTCCTCGCTCTGAACCATGAACGAGCCGGCATAGCTCTTATGCCGCAAGAAGAGTCGGAAGAGGAGCCTAAAGGAGCAACTTGATTGCGTGGTATACCTGAGTGAGTGTTACCGAATTTGTCCCCGGAGACCTAGCTACCGGTCGAACGGATCAGCGAGATTTGAATAAGCGCCGTATTGCCAATCCTCACTCCCACGGCAGCGTCTTCTTCTCCTTCGCCCGGGTCTTGGTCAATTCGCTCGCCATCGCGCGGGTCGACATGTGCCCGTAGAACTGCTCCAGCATCTTCACCGACGTGCCCATATTGCGGGCCAGCACGTAGTGGTTGACGCCCTCGTGCAGGCGGAAAGTTGCGTAGGTGTGCCGCAGCGAGTAGATCGTCCGCCGCTGCGCCTCTCGGTCCTTCTCGACGCCGGCCTCGGTGATCAGCGTCATGAATCCCTTCTTGAACGAGTGGATCGGCGTCCCGTCCCTGTGACAGAAGATGAAGTCGTCCTTCGACGGCCTCTCGCCGTCCATCTCGTCGCAGCGGAGGTCCCATATCCGGCGGAAATACGTCTGGACCTCGGGCGTGCGGGCGACGACCTCCCGTGCCCCCGTCTTTCCCGTCACCTGAACGATGATGTTGACCTCGCTCGGGTCGCTCGTCGGTTCGGACTCCACGTCCCTCCAGCGAAGCCCCCTCGCTTCCCCGACACGAACGCCGGTGTTGGCGAGGATCAGCACGTAGCTCGTCAGCATCACTCGGTCGCGATGGATCGGTCCCGACTTGTGCGCGCCCTGTTTGACCCATTCCCGAAGGAAGCGGGTCAGTTTTCGCCAGTCCGAGGCGTCGAAGTGGGGTCGCCGGGAGCCGTCCTGTTTCGGTCTGTCTAGTCGGATCTCACGATCCAAGTGGCCCCGGCGGTAGCACCATTTCAGGAAGGTTGAGAACTGACTGGTCTCGTGGAGGATCGTCGCCTCCGTCGGCGCCTTCTTCCTCGAGTTCGCCCGTCGCCAGTCGAAAAACTTGGCGATCTCCTTGGCGCTGATGTCGGTGATTTTGTTCTTCGTGAAGTAGGGGACGGCGTAGGTCTTCAGGAAGGCGATGATGGCGAGGTCCCGATTCGTCGGCTCGCCCTTGGCCCTCGAATGGGTCTCGAACTCCTCGGCCATCTTGGCGAGGTTCGGTCCCGTTATGGACTGACCGAGTTTCGTCTTGATTCGGATCTCGTCGAGGAGGTCGTCGGCGAACTTCCTCGCCTCGTAGAAGTCGGAAGTTCCGGTCCCCCGGTAGATGGAGCCGTTTCCGTTGGACCTTGATACGACAAAGCCACAGCTACTTCGGGCGATTCTCTAACTGATAGAGGACGAGTTTCCCGTCGTGGAAGGACTGTTGATTGATGACCCTGGAGGCTGCCAAGGGGCGATATTCGGCTTGACCTTGGCTTGATTAACTAACTATTTGATTTCATTAGTGAAATGGTGCTGCGAGGGGGGATTGAACCCACGACCTCTCCCTTACCAATAAAAAGCCCTTCTGTTTATCGTTTGCTATCAGCTAGTTAGACAATGGCAAG
>PLZT01000062.1 GCA_003152255.1 Methylocystaceae bacterium
TGTTCAATCAGATCTTATGCCGCTCGATGGCTGATTTGCGAATGCTGATAACAGAAACCGCGCAGGGGCCTTATCCTTATGCTGGGATACCTTGGTATTCGACGACCTTTGGCCGAGACGGCATCATCACCGCAATTCAGATGCTGTGGTGCGATCCCAGCATTGCTCGCGGGGTGCTGAAGCGGCTCGCGGCGTATCAGGCAAAGAGTTTAGATCCGATCAGCGACGCGGCGCCGGGAAAAATCCTGCACGAGATGCGGTCGGGCGAAATGGCCAACCTGCGCGAGGTGCCGTTTGGATTATATTATGGAAGCGTAGATTCGACGCCGCTTTTTGTCATGCTCGCCGGGCTCTATTTCGAGCGCACGGGAGACAGCGATACGATCTTGGAATTATGGCCGCAAATTGAAGCTGCTCTGGCGTGGATCGATGGACCGGGCGACGCCGATTGCGACGGGTTTGTTGAATATCATCGTCAAACCGATCAGGGGCTCGCCAATCAGGGTTGGAAGGACTCCCATGACGCCATCTTCCATGCCGACGGGCAATTGGCGAAGGGACCGATCGCGCTCGCGGAAGTGCAGGGCTATGTATTCATGGCCAAGCAACTCGCAGCGCGCGTCGCGCGACGCTTGGGGAATCATGTCCTCGCTGATGTGCTCGATAGACAAGCGACCGAGCTTGCTGTCCGTTTTGAGGAAGCCTTCTGGTGTCCGGAAATAGGTACCTATGCGCTTGCGCTCGATGGAGCGAAGAAACAATGCAAAATCCGCACCTCGAATTCGGGGCAGGTTCTTTTTACGGGCGTCGCCTCACGCGCGCGCGCGTTCTCAGTGGCCGAATGCCTTATGCGCCCAGGCTTTTTTTCCGGGTGGGGAATTCGCACCGTGTCGCAAGAAGAGCGGCGCTACAATCCGATGTCCTATCACAACGGCTCTGTGTGGCCACATGACAACGCAATAATTGCGCTTGGCTTCGCACGCTATGGATTGCAGCGTTCGATCGAGCGCGTGTTCAAGGGCATGTTCGACGCGGCGACTTACATGGACATCGACCGCCTGCCGGAGTTGTTTTGCGGCTTCCGGCGGCGGCGTGGACGCGGTCCGACCCTGTACCCTGTCGCTTGCGCGCCGCAGGCTTGGGCCGCGGCCACGCCCTTCGCGCTGCTTCAGGCGTCGCTTGGGCTCAGCTTCAATCCCGCGCGCAACGAAATCCGGCTGATCAATCCGCGGCTCCCGTCATTCCTTGACGAAGTCATCTTGCGTCAGCTTCGTCTTGGAAATGCAAGCCTCGACCTAGCCATCGGTCGTCACGACGGGGAGGTTTCCTTGCGGGTGCTGCGGCGGGAAGGACAGCTCCGTGTGACCGCTATTCACACATAGCCGCTCCATCAAATTTGAATGCCGGCGCGTGTTCCGGGGGAACGACAGCTTAGGTGTTGCAAGTATCATGCTCGCTTCCGAACCAACGGAACCAAGATCGAACCCGCCGCCACCGCTGACCGCGGCCATTTTCGACGTGGACGGCGTCCTGCTCGCGTCCCCTCATGAGCGCGCCTGGCGCGAAGCGTTGCGAGGTTTTGCCGATCCTGTGCATTTTACCACCACGATGTATCAGGCCCATGTGGCGGGCAAACCGCGGCTCAGCGGCGCCCTTGCGGCCCTGGAGGCATTGGGTGTGCCGGACGCGGGGCGGCAGGCGGTCGTCTATGCCGAACGCAAGCAGAAGCGGCTGGAAGAACTTATCGACGCCGGGACTGTTGCGGCGTTTCCCGACGCGCTCCGCTTCGTTAAGGCGGTCCGGGCGCTGGGTTGGCCCATGGCGGTGGCCTCCTCTTCGCGCAACGCCAACCAGATGATGAAGGCGATCCCCCTTGACGTCGGCCAAAGCCTGCTCGACGCATTCAGCGCCAACGTCTGCGGACGCGATTTGCCTGAAGGCAAGCCCAACCCGGCAATCTTTCTGCTCGCCGCGCGGGAGTTGCGGATTGAGCCCGCGCAATGCTTCGTGGCCGAGGACGCGCCTGCGGGCATTGAGGCGGCCCGGTCAGGCGGCATGACGGCGCTCGGCGTCGCCCGACGTGGAGACGCAGCCCTTTTGTGGGCGGCAGGGGCGGATCTCGTGGTGACGAGCCTAGATGAAATCGCAATAAATGAATTGGTCGACGGGCGGCTCTGCCTGCGGCCAAATTGATCGGACGGGACATAATGGAACGCGCGCTGAAGCCGACCTTGGACGCCACTTGGGTCCTCGCCGCGAATGGCTACGATCCACTTCGTGAGGGCAACCTCGAATCGCGCTTCGCCATCAGCAACGGTTTTCTAGGCATACGGGGCTCACGAGCGACCACTCGGGGGGCGCGCTGGGTCGTTCCGCCGCGCACCTATGTGGCCGGGCTGTTCGACACGCCCGGCGCCGAGGGAACAACGCCAGGGCTTATCCCAGCCGCCGACTGGTTACGCGTCCGCATCTTGCTGCCTGGCGGACCTTTGGTGCATCACCCGGGTGACGTGTCGTCTCATGGCATGACGCTCGACCTGAGGCGGGGTGCATTGTTCTCCGAATTCGGCCAGCTAAAGTCGCCTGACGTGGGCATGCGCCTGCGCACGGCGCGCCTTGTATCATTGAACGAACGTTCGGTTGGGTTGCAACTTATCCACTTGGAGATCGAGGAGGGAGAGGTCGAGGTCACGCTCGAAGCCTCCTTCGAAGGGTTGGACCTCGGGCTCGTTCCCGAAAGGCTCGAGCAGGATCTCGGCGTATGGCGCACCTTGCGTTCCGGCAAGAGTCTCGCCATGGCGACGGCGGCGTTCCTGCAGGTAGATGGCCACGACCTTCCGCCGACTCCGCTGGGTCAATTAAAATGCTCCTGGAGCTGGAAATCCCGGCCTGGTCAGATCGTGTGTTTCGAACGCTCCGTCGCCGTGGTGCGGAGTGACGCCCAAAGTTTGGACCCTGGTGGCGGAGCGCGGGATAAGATCTACGTTGCGCGACAACTTGGCTGGCGCGGCGTGCTCGCGGAACATGAGGCTGCTTGGACAAGCCGCTGGCGATGCAGTGAGGTCAAGGTCGACGGCGACGCATTTGCACAGAAGGCGTTACGGTTCGCTATCTACCATCTGAACAGCGCGGCAAACCCAGCCGATGAGCATGTGTCGATTGGCGCACGCGCGCTGACCGGCGACGACTATCGTGGACATGTGTTCTGGGACACCGAAATCTTCCTGCTGCCCTTTTACATCCTGAGTTGGCCAGAGGCGGCCCGGGCGCTGCTCATGTATCGCTTTCACACGCTCGATGCGGCGCGGACAAAAGCCGCTGGGATGGGCTGGC
>PLZT01000054.1 GCA_003152255.1 Methylocystaceae bacterium
TCGGCGCAAGGCCCGGAGCGCGACGCGGTTCTAAAGGCGTTGCGCTCTCACGCGGCATCGTCGGGCGCGTCTGCCGTTAAAGGTCAAGCGTTCGGCAATCGGGCGGCTCTGGCGGCTGCGCTTCTTGCAAACGGCGCGACTCGGCCCGGTCCATCGCAGCGCTGATTACAAGGAAACAGCCGATAACCGCGACACAAAGGAAAATTCCCGCCACGGTCCCGAAGGCTAAAAACGCGTCGTTTACGGCGGCGCGCAAGCCTTCCATGATTGCGAGGGTCACTGCGGAGCAAACGGCAATTCTCAACATGCAGGGCTCCAATGCTCTGGCAATGCTCCGGTAATGCAAATGCGCCACGCCATGTAACAGGGTCTGTTACAGAGATTGTCACAGGGTCTAATGCGCGCGCATAGCGCCTCTTGAGCGTTCGCTATCGGCTCGCTAGAGCGAAAATCATCCGTTGTTTTTGTTGCCTTTTTGGCGTTTGTGACTTCCGCGCCTTTGCGCGCAAGGTGATTATCTTCGAATTGCGTCACTGAGGCCTCGTTGTGTGCATAATGAATTCGGGCCGAGGCCGGAAGGGACGGCTGATGAAGCAAATTGAGCGACGGATATCTAAGCTCGATAGGGGCGTTCGATGATGTGGGAGATCGCCGGCGGAATCGTGATCGCAGTTCTAATTTTGAACTTTTTGCCGCTAATCATCGAGGTTGGCCTGCTTATCGTGTTGCTAGGCGTCTTGGCGGCGCTCGGATATTGGGTGTGGTGGTTTCTGACTTCCGGGGCATTTGATGCATTCGCTGCGGCGCATCCCCTCGCCGTCTTTGGCGTGATCGGGCTCGCCATTGCCGTCGCGTTGGTGAATGCAAACCGCCAAGCCTTGTCGCGCCTTCGCGTGCCAGACCTCCGCCCCGCCTTCGCTATGGAATACCCGGCGCTGTCTCGATTGTTTTTGCTCGTCCTCTTTGCTGCCATCCTAATTGGGGCACGTTCTATGGGGTTTTAGAGACTTTCCCACCCGAAAAATCTTCTCATGGGGTGCGAGCTATTCGTCNNCGTTCAAGTCTTCGATCGGGATAGATGCGGGCTTGGCGCTGGTCGGCTCACCGTCTCGACGGTCAATCTCTCGTTCTACCGCCTCGTAAATGAAATCGGTGCGAGCTTCCTTTGGCTGAAGCACTGCATCCAGGCGCGCAAGCGTTCCCTCGGGGAAACGTGCATCCATTCGCTCAGCCCATTTTTTCCTACGCCCCATAGCGCGCCTCCAATTTATTTCTCACGTGAGTTATTGACAGGACAATCTCACGGGAGTTATATATATCTCACGTTAGATTTAGAGGCAACAGCCGATGTCCACCACCTTCAACCGCAAAGCCATCATGGATCGCGCCCACTTCATGGCCCGCTGGCGCGAGGGCAACGGCAAGCCCTATCGCGCCCGCTTTGCCGAAGCGCTTCGCTACGAATGGAAAATGGCGAAAGCCGCTCAGCGCCGCCTCGAATGCGCATTGGGCCTGCCGATACGCTCTTGCGCTGTCGACGCGCCCGACCGCAAGCCTGCCGGCATTTTCGCGAGCGTCCGGCCTGCGCGCCGGCTTTTCACGACTCACTCAGGCCGGCTCGCCGGCTCGTTCGCAGCCTGATCTTCACCCAAGGAGAAAACCATGCAGTCCAATTCGTCTCGCCGTCGCTTTCTCGCTGTCGGCTCCGCCGCGACCGTCTTCGCCAGTCTTCATGGCGCTATTGCTCAAGCCGAGGATCCTGTGTTTGCGGCGCTCGCAGACCTGGAGCGCGTGAAGGCCAGCGTAGCGACTGTCGGCAAAATCCATGCTGCCGCCGAGGAGGCAATTTACGAGGCCCGAGCGCCGGGATTTGTCGAATTTGAGGGCGAGCAAATCCGCAGTCTCGCGCACCTCGAGGCAACTTTCAAAAGTGATCGCGCCAATACGCGGAAAGCTGCTCTGTCGATTATTCGGGACATGCGGGCGAATCTCCCGCCGCGCCTCTCGCCGGCGCAGATGGCCGCGCGTGACGCCGCACGCGCCGAGGCTTACCGCAAGGCCCGCGCTGAGTTGGAGCAAATGGTCGCGGCAGGAGCCGAAGCCCGCGCGCAATCGAGATTTGACCAAGTCGAGGCAGCGTGGGACGAAGCAACAGTCCGCCAGAGCGAAGCCGAGGATGCGGTCTTAGCATGCACCCCTCGCATCGCAGCCGGGGCGCTCGCCTTGCTGCGCTTCGTCGCGGACAATACGGACAGCGCCTCGGGTAACGATGCGGACACGTCCGGCGCAATTCTTCGGGCCCTGGCAGTAATCGATCTGGCACTATGAGAGAGTGGGACTGGAGCTCAAAAAGGAAAACGACCCGCCGCGATGGAGCCTGTGAGCCGCCAACCAGGATCGAAACAGGGAATCGCCATGAACACCGTCGCACCCACCCTTCATACCGTGGCCGAAGTTGCCCAGCGTCTCGGAACCTCCAAGCGTTGGCTCCAAGGCTTTCTCTCCGGCCGCCCATTCGGAAGGATGGCCGGGCGCTCCCGCGTGTTCACGGAAAGCGACATAGCCCAAATCATCGAGGCCCTGCCGGCTCCCCCATGCTCAACGCGTCCTATGTGCCTTAAGCGCAAAACTGGCGGATTCGCGGGGCATACCTCAGGGAGCGCGTTGACCAAACTACGGGAACTCCTGACAGAAAAGAAGCCGCCAACGCGATCGAGAAAGGCGCCGTAGGCCAGAATGGCGCAGCCCATTCAGGGAGGTTTGCTGTAGCGAGGGAGTAGCCGCCGCTACAGCCTCATGCTTCAATCTCAATGTCTTAGCTCTCCCACCTAATGCGCCATTGTGCGCAGCATCTCGACACCCCGTGCCCTTGGGTTCGCGTAACGTCCCTCGCTCAGGCGCGCACGGCGGTGCGATCGCGCGCCGCGTCGTCACGCTGGGTGAAAGACAAGGAAAAACAACGGACGGAAAATAGAGACGCAATGCCGGAGCAATGCGAACGCATATCCTACGCACGCCCTCGCGATGTTTGGGAAGGGCGTCGCGGGCGCAAGCCCGATAGCCTCGAATCTTATGGGGCCCTTGTGGCCGGGCTCTTCTTTCTAAGATCGCAGTTCCGCTCGTCGCCACCACATACCAGTGGCAGTCCGGCGCGAGCTACGTCGGATTGTCCGGCTCCTATTGCTGAGCGGGCTCTGCTGCCGCCGGTGCCTGCTCGGCAGGTTTCGGTTTCGGCTTCGCTTTCGGCTTCGCTTGTTTGACGGGAGGGTTCGGATGAGCGGTGGCGACGGGCGCCTTCTTAGCGACGGGCTTTGCTTGCGAGACGTCCTCCGCACTCGACGGCGTTTCGCTCATGGCGGGGGCTGCGGGCTCGGCGCTAGGGACCGGAGCAGCCGACTCGCCGGTGGAGGTTTCCGCTGGGCCCGCGCTCGGAGCGGCGGCGTTGACGTCTGGCATGTCTTTTTGCCCATCCGCGTCCGAAGCTGGAACCTCGGACGCTGGCTGGGCAGGAACCGCTGGTTCGGCTTCCTTGGACGTGGCCTCGGGCGCTCTCGGGGTCGCCGCATCTGACGGCGCCTTGGCCTGAGGCACGATCGCGGCCCATTCGCGTTGTATCAAGCGGTCGATTTCCTTGAGTTTGCTATTCACGAACGCGCGGAATTCGTCCGCTTTGTCGGGCGGCGTAGCATAAACGCCGGCGCCGAAACCGATTCCGCCTGCGATCGCGACGGTGGTCAATGTCGATAAAACGCCACGAATCACCCTTGTCTTGCCACGCGAACGGACAATCCCGCTTTTCGGCACCGCAGGGGTTTCCTCGAGTTCTCTTTGACGACTGTCCTCTAAAGCATGCAGTATATATTCAGGCTCTTCTGGCTCCCGCCATTCGTCATTGGGTCGGCGGGCGGCTTCAGCCTTCTCATCCACGATTTTCACCTCGGCAACCTCAGCCGGTCTCGAAGTGACAACGGCAGCTTCAGCAGCTTGTTCTTTCCTGCGCCGCTCCTCCTCTTTTTGTCTAAATGCGAGGTTCCAGTCACTGACACGTGACGCTATGGCGCCCCACTCTTCCTCTCTTGGTTTGAGAGCGACGAGAGTTGGCTCGACCTGTTCTTTCCTGCGTCGCTCTTCTTCCCTTTGTTTCACGGCGGCGAGGGTCCAGTCGCTGAGAAGTATCCCTTCGGCGCGCTGGTATTCCTCCCCTGGTTGGAGAGCGGCGACGATCCGTTCGCGGAGAGGTATCTCTTTCACGCCCCACTCCCTTTTTTTGGCTCTTATCCGACATCCGCCGGCCGCCTAGCTCTATTGAGGCTGAGATTGCTGC
>PLZT01000067.1:0-602 GCA_003152255.1 Methylocystaceae bacterium
AGAGCCCCGTGGGCTCGTTTTGTTACCAGTTTATCCGACTTATCACCATTTCCTTCATGATGATGCCATATAGAATAGCCTTTTCAAGCGTATATCCAACGCGCGACAACTCGGAATCAGACCAATCTGGAATCTTTAGATATTTTTTATATTTCAGACGCAGCACTTTTTTTATAAATCTTTTTCTTTCCTCAATTGTGAATAGCGCCTTAGCTCCAAGATAACAGTTGCACTCGCGACACGCCCAAACTGAAACAAACTGAATCCTCTTGCTCAATCCGCTTTCCATCATAAAAGGCCGCACGGTTTGAGGCGGAACGTGGTCGATGCTGTCCGCTGGCATACCGCAATACTCGCAGGGCTGGGTGTTCGGACTGCCCGTTTGCCTCCCTTTCCAATCCGCATACCTGCATCGATCCGAACAATAGGCTTTGTCCGCCCGCCCAGTCATCCACTTGCCGCAATACCGGCATTTTCTGCGCTCGCTCATATCACCCCCGCTATCCGTTGCAACGGGTTTAGTCATACTGCTACCGCGTAAACGTTGCAACGGATATTATACCTTATACGGATAGATTGCGGGCCTATGCGCGCGGTGGAGG
>PLZT01000067.1:666-2797 GCA_003152255.1 Methylocystaceae bacterium
ACAGAGCGGCCAATTCGGCCGAGATACGAACCGGAGACTGGCCGAAGCCACCGGCATTTTCGACAAGCCAGGATTGCGCATCCGCCTTCTTTTCGGCCGGCGTTTGCGAGGCTCTCGCCATCGAATTTGAGTATTTGAACGCATCGACCATCGCTTGCACTCGCGCCTTGGACGCCTCGCGTTCAGCCTCGGACAGCGTTTCGATCGGTCTCGGCAGCACCGGCGCTTTGGTCTCGTAAAGCCGTTTTTGTTTCGCATGGCGTTCCGAGGCGACCCGCGAGCAGGTTTCGTAAAACTCAGGGCACGAGGGCGGGAATGCGCCACCAGCCTTGAGCGCCTGGAGAGCGGCCTCTTGCACGGTTTCCGTGGGGAAACCCTCAAGCACAGCGAGGAACGCTTCAAGCGTTATCCGGCCGTCCGAAGTGGTTTGACGATACGACGGAAAGCCGTGGAACATCCCGATTAGAGCTTTCGTTTTGCTTGCGCTCATTTTCATAAATCTCCTTCAAAATCGTGGTCATTCCGTTGTCGGCGCGCTCGAATGGCGCACGGGCGGAAACGGGGGCGGGTTGATCTTCCCAGCGTCGTTGATTGAGGAACGTCGCCGGGTTGAGCCAGGAGCGATCTGGGGGCTTGTCGCGGGCGTAGCGCTCGACACCAGCGAGGATTTGTTCGACTTCGCCAGCTACCCGAAGAAACGATCGAGCCGCGTCGGGCTTGCCGACCTTGTGCGGCCAGATCGCCCAAAACCGCGAGAACGCCTCGGCCGCTGAATTCGCGGCGAGCGCCTTGGAATTCGAGACAGGCGCCGCAGGCCTCGAATGGCGCAGTCCCTCTAGGGAAGTTTCCTGTATGTTGGGTCTAGGTTCTTCCTTTCTGTGATTGTGATTGTGATTAGCTACCGATCCGCTAGCCGTCCGCTCTAGCGGATTTGTAGCCGCAGCTAGAGACGCCTCTTTGGTTTTCAGAGACTTAGCTTTCCCACCCAACGCGCCATTTCGACGAGAAGCTTCCACGCGATTCCGGGAGGCTTCGAGCTCGCTTTCAATTCTGGAGTGCTTTAGGTCGCCGTCAAAAAACGCCAAGATGACAGACTTATCCGCGCTCCATTCATGCGGCGTCATCTTGGCGATGCGGGCGAGCGTCGCGCTCTCTTTTGGGAGGCATCCGACGCGCCAGTAGTGCATAATTAAATGCAAATAGCCGCCGCTTTGGCGGGCCGTCAGGTGCCCCGTGTCCGCAAGGTAATCCGCGATATATAGCGGCATCCAAGGTTGACTCATTCAGCCGCCTCATTGAATTTTCGGGTTTCATTGCCCCATGAGCGCCAGTTTGGACGCGACTCGCGCGCGAACAACTCGACGGGCGACGCCGGCGCGGCGTATTTTTCCACCAGCGCGAAAAACTCATCAGGCTTGCGGCTATGCTCGCGGGCGANNGTCGTCTTGCGCCATGCGAGCGCGCTTTTGTAGGTGAAGCCCCACGCCGCCATCACTTCGAGGCATTGCGGCAGCATCGCGAAGGTTCCCCACATCAGGAGAAGGCAATCTTTTTGCGCGAGACGGTTCACCTGAAGGCGCTTAATGTCAGCTAATTCCATCAGCGAATAATGCTTCGACGCGCTTTTTTGCTGATTTGTTTCCGACCATGTTCGAAACCGCCAAGGCGGGTCCGCCAAGATCAAATCTGCCGATAATTCCGGGAGATCACCGAACGGCCAGCTATTCGGCTCCATCGTGCGACCTCATCGGCCGAGCGTCCCGCGCCTTTTCAATCCGCGCGATCAGATATTCCAACCGTGAGACGTGAATAGTTTGCTCAGATTGCGTGGCCTTAGCGCGCCCTTGGACGCAGGCGATCGCGAACCGCAGGGCCTCGATTTGCGCTGAATCGCTCAGCTTCTTTTGTGTGGCCAACATAATCAGGATTCCTTGAGAGGGCCGTTTCGATCGAAAGAAGGTCGAGAAGCGTTTGAGGGTCTTCCGCTTCGACGAGAAGCGCGACCTTTCGGACCGCCCAAAAAATCGACGAATGGTCGCGGTCGTCGAACAGCACCCCGAGGCGAGGGTAAGAGCCGCCGAGGCGAACGCGCGCGAGATAGCACGCGGCGACGAGCGCCATTTTCGCGGGG
>PLZT01000067.1:2807-2934 GCA_003152255.1 Methylocystaceae bacterium
GCGAGAGCCGCTTGATTTTCTGCCTTGATCCTAGCCTCGCGCTCCAACTGCTTTCGATAGAGCGGCCCGCGCGGGTTTATCGAGAGAGCAAGGAGGCTCATTGCGCCGGCTCCAATTGCTCGATTGA
>PLZT01000086.1 GCA_003152255.1 Methylocystaceae bacterium
GGCGATCTACAGATGCACGGCGGCGCCCTGACCGCTTACACACGTGCCGCGAACACGGCGGGCGGCATGGATTTCCGCCCGCCCATGTCGCTGAATGACCCAATTCGGACGACACTCAAGCCGACTCGCGTCGGCGGCACGAGGTCGCAATCGCGGAGAGCGGGTCGCGGACCGGGGCGCTTTTCCCCGGCCCGCCTTTCGCGCGGTTCTTAGGACTTTTTCAGATCGAAGCGGTCGAGGTTCATGANNGCACGAACTTCTCCTTCGCGTCGTCGGAGGCGTAAACTTCGGACACCGCCCTCAATTCGGAATTCGAGCCGAAGAGCAGGTCCACGGGGCCCGCCGTCCATTTGACCTGCCCTGTCTTGCGGTCATATCCCTCGTAAACGCCCTCAGACTTCGACGACTTGCGCCACTCAACGGACATATCGAGCAGATTGACGAAGAAGTCGTTGGTGAGCGTCCCCGGACGGCTCGTGAAGACGCCGAGAGCGGAGCCGCCTTCATTCGCGCCCAAGACTCGCAGGCCGCCGACGAGCGCCGTGGTTTCGGGAACCGTGAGCGACAACATGCTCGCGCGCTCGACCAAGGCTTCGGCGGGCGAACGCTCGGAGGATTTGGCGTAGTAGTTGCGGAAGCCGTCGGCAGTCACCTCCAGCATCGCAAAGGATTTGACGTCGGTCTGTTCTTGCGAGGCGTCCGTGCGCCCCGGCGAGAAAGGAACTTTGGCGTCATACCCAGCCTTCTTGGCCGCGTCTTCGATGGCCGCATTGCCGCCGAGCACGATCAGATCGGCGAGCGAGACTTTCTTGCCGTCGGCGCGGTTCTTGTTGAAGCCTTCCTCGATCCCGTCCAGCGCCGTCAGAACTTTCGCAAGCTCCGCCGGATCGTTGACCGCCCAATCCTTTTCGGGCGCGAGACGAATGCGGGCGCCGTTGGCTCCGCCGCGTTTGTCGGTGGAGCGGAACGACGCGGCCGACGCCCAGGCGGTGCGAACGAGTTCGGCGTCTGTGAGGCCCGACGCGAGGATTTTCGACTTGAGCGCGGCGGCGTCGGCCCCGTCGATAAGCTTGTAGTCCGGCGCGGGTGCCGGGTCCTGCCAGACCAGGTCTTCCTTGGGCGCCTCCGCGCCGAGATAGCGGGAGCGCGGCCCCATGTCCCTGTGCGTCAGCTTGAACCAGGCTTTCGCGAAGGCCAGTTTGAACGCTTCCGGATCGTCATGGAAGCGCTTGGCGATCTTGCTGTATTCCGGATCGAACTTCAGCGAGAGATCGGTCGTGAACATCATCAAGGGATGCGCCTTCGACGGGTCTTGCGCATCGGGCACGACATCTTCGGCGTCCTTGGGCTTCCATTGCGTCGCGCCTCCCGGGCTTTTCGTCTTGACCCATTCGTGACCGAACAGATTGTCCAGATATTGGGTCGTGAAGTGAACCGGATCGGTCGTCCAGGCGCCTTCGAGGCCGCTGGTGACCGCGTCGTCGCCTTTGCCCGAGCCGCAGTGGCTCATCCAGCCCAATCCCTGGCGCTCGACGCTCTCGCCCGCAGGCGCCGGGCCCACGCATTTCGCCGGCGGGTGCGCGCCATGCGCCTTGCCGAAAGTGTGGCCGCCGACGATGAGCGCGACGGTTTCTTCGTCGTTCATCGCCATGTTGCCGAAGGTCTCGCGGATGTCCATGGCGGCCGAGACAGGGTCGGCGTTGCCGTTCGGCCCTTCCGGATTGACGTAGATCAGGCCCATTTGAGTGGCGCCGAGCGGCTTCTCGAGATTACCGCTCTTGTCGCGGTTGCTGGCGAGAAACTTGGCGGAGCCCCAGTACACGAGGTCGGGCTCCCAATCGTCGCTGCGCCCGGCGGCGAAGCCGAAGGTCTTGAAGCCCATGGACTCCAGGGCGACGTTGCCGGTCAGAACCATGAGGTCGCCCCAAGAGAGCTTCTGGCCGTATTTTTTCTTGACCGGCCAGAGCAGCCTGCGCGCCTTGTCGAGATTCGCGTTGTCCGGCCAGCTGTTGAGCGGCTCAAAGCGTTGTTGCGCGCCGCTGGCGCCGCCGCGCCCGTCAGCAATGCGGTATGTGCCCGCGCCGTGCCAGGCCATCCGAATGAAGAATGGCCCGTAATTTCCGAAGTCGGCGGGCCACCAATCCTGCGACGATGTCAACACCGCCTTTATGTCGTTCTTGACGGCGGCGAGGTCCAAGGTCTGGAACCCCTTGGCGTAGTCAAAACCTGCGCCGAGAGGGTTCGACTCGGCCGCATTTCTGCGCAGCGGCGAAAGATCGAGCTGCTCAGGCCACCAAAACTGATTGGGGTGGGGCGCGCCTTCGGCCCACGCGGGAGCCGTTCCACCAATCGTCATGGCGGCGACCGCCGCCAAGAGAGAACGCTTCCATTCACATTGCATCCTGTTTCCTCCGATGCGTCCTTGAGCCGGGATTCTTCTTCCTATGGCCCCGGTTCGGATGTGAGCTTACCTGGATCGTTTGACGTTTCTGACAAGGCCACGCTGTCGCGGGGAGCGCCACCGGAGGGCACGAAGCGGAGAGGAGCGACTGGAGACCTCGTTCCGACGGACGAAATAGGAAAATTGCCCGTTATTCGTGCGCACTTCTCCCGTCGTTCGGCTCAAAGTCGTGCGCGAGACTGACCGTCCGCTTTGGGGGCAACCCGATCAAGCGCAGATCAGCCGAGTTCGCTTACTCCCCCGCCACCTGGCACGAATCCCAGCGGGCTCTGCAAGCTTGCAAGACTTTTTGAACGGGTTGACCCAGATTCCCGCTGAACAAAGCCTCAGCGGTTCTTGTGAATGTAATCTTCGAGCTCGGCCCACTCTTTCTGAGTGATGACCTGGCACTCGATCAGATGTGGCCCCTTGGCGCCGAGCGCAGCCTCGAACTGTCGATGAAACTCCTCGGCCGTTCCCGCCCGCGTCGCCGGCACGCCGAGGCCCGTCGAGATATTCACCCAGTCGAGCGTCGGATTGCTGAGATCGAGCATCGAATTCATCGTGGCGTTGAGCTCCTTTTCGCGAACTCGCGCCATCTCGAGGCCGAGAATGGCGTAGGCATCATTCTTGAGAACGACGATGACGATGTCGGTCTTCTCTCGCGCCATCGACCACAACGCCTGGACGGTATACATGCCGCTGCCGTCCGCCTGGAGATGAACAACCTTCCGGTCGGGGCAGGCGATCGCCGCGCCGAGAGCCAAGGGCAAACCACCCCCGATGGCGCCCCCGTTGACGGGGGCGAGGTAGTCATGCGCGCGAGCGCCCTTCGTCGCCGCGAAGATCGGCGGGCCATTGGTCGCCCCTTCGTCGACGAGAATGGCGTTGTCGGGCATCAACATGCAGAGCGACTGCCCGATGGCTTCGGCTGTCAGGTCTCCGCTTGGCGCCGCGGCCTCGGTGCGAGGCTGACGGGGCGCCGCTGCGCCCGCCGCGCCTGTCGCTTCGGCGAGCGACCTCAGCGTCTCTGACAAATCCTGCTCGACCGAAGCCATCACGAAGAGATCGCACCCCGGCGGGCTCTTCATGGTTGGCTTGTTCTTGTAAGCGAATGTCGCGACCGGCAACAGAGCGCCGACAAAAATCAGCTGCTCAAAGGGTTGCAGAAACTTGAGGCAGATTTCGAATTCGTAGGGGATCGGGTCCACGGGCGGACGCCCTTCGCCGCGCGAAAGGTGATATACCCCGTTCACGCGAC
>PLZT01000002.1 GCA_003152255.1 Methylocystaceae bacterium
CGCGCGATTTGGAGGCGGCGCTCCGTGATCATGCGAGAGATTGGCGGCGGCAGGATCGCTCTATTTAGGCGGCATTGGCAATGGGTGGCCATTGGCTCGCGCCCGGCGCCGAGCTGAAGCTTCCCGCGAAACTCCGAGATTTACGCCATGGCGGCGGTCAGTTTGATCTTTCGGTTCGGTAGACGCAAAAACAGCTCTGGCTAAGCGGCTTCGAGCTGGCGCGAAGTGACCGGGCGCAATTCGTCGAGNNCAGGCGACAATCGAATTGATCGAGGCGAAGCTCTGAGCGTGCAGCATGCGCGCCGGAAATTCCACGTCGAAGGTCTCTTCCAATGCGAGCGTAACCCGGATCGCGGCAAATGGCGTGAGTCCAACCGCATAGAGATCGGCGTCGGGTGTGAGGACAAGGGTGGGCACCCGCAAGTTCCCATGCGTGTCAATCAATTGGCGGACAGTATCAATCATTCTTCCGACTCGCTTCCTACTCCGTGGAGATTTGCGCCATGCGCCGTGCCGCCGAGGCTTACGCAAGGTTCATGCCTGAACGCGGTTGCAGAAGCTGGATCTGCCTGCGCTTGAACGAGCTAAGGTCGCTGTTATCTGTCTAGACGCCCTCGGTCAATCGAATGAGGAGCATGAGCATGGCGAACCCCGATGCGCTTCGCTATACGAGGATTCCTCTCACCCACGGATCTGGCGCGATTCCCGCCGTCGGGTTTGGCACGCTGATCCCCGATCTTCTTGCGACCAAACAAGCCACGAAGATCGCATTGGAAGCGGGGTTTCGACATCTCGATTGCGCGGAACGGCTAGTTGGTCGGGGGAGCGTAAAACCCAGCTTAAACATAGCGCCAAGAGTGCGCGATCGCCATCGCCGGAGGCCGAGAAAAGGTGCGCTTCCGCCAGTCTGAAGCTGATCCCAGCGACCAGAGGCCAGGGCGGAGCCAGTTGAACCCCGCGGGGCGAGGCGGCCGTTGGGGCGCTCCAACTGTCCCCAGAAAACCGGGACGGCCATCAGCGCGGATGGGGTGAGACGCCATCATTACTATCGGTGAATGTCGGCATGCCGCGGAATGTCGCCTGGCAAGGCAGGACAGTCCGCACCGGCGTGTGGAAACATCCGGTCCACGGCCCGCGGATGGTTCGGCGGCTAAATGTCGATGGTGACGGGCAAGGCGACTTGGCCGGGCATGGCGGCGAACACCGGGCCGTCTTCGTCTATCAAATGGACTCCTATCGTTATTGGCGGCGCCAGCTCGGTCGAGACGACTTCACTCATGGGCAGTTCGGTGAGAATTTCACCGTCGACGGCCTGTCTGACCAAGAGGTGTGCATTGGCGATCGCTTCCGAATAGGCCAAGCTTTGTTCGAGGTCACCCAGCCGCGCGTGACTTGTTACCGGGTGGGCATCCGCATGAACGAACCGAAGATGGCCGCGCTGCTGGTCGCGCACGGCCGGCCTGGTTTCTACTTCCGTGTTTTGAAGGAAGGCGAGGTGGAATCCGGAGACGAGATTGTGCGGATCGCGGCGACTCCCGAGCACATGAGCGTGTTCGAGATCAATGCGCTGCTGTACATGCCGGGTCACCCTCGCGACCAACTGGAGCGGGCGCTGCGCATTCCAGCGCTGAGCCCTGGTTGGCGCGCCTCCTTCCAGGCTTTGCTGGAGCAAGAGCAGAGCGGCGGCACGCTGACAGGAAACGCGGGGCTCGCTGGGGTGTCGGGGTCGGCTCCGGCGTGGCAGGGCTTCCGCCCGCTGCGAGTTTCGCGGAAGGTTCGAGAGAGCGGCAACGTCATCTCGCTGATGCTTGAGCCTATTGATGGGCGCCCTCTTACCGAAGCCGTGCCCGGCCAATTCGTCGTTCTGCGGCTAAGGCCTTCGCCAAATGCACCCGCGCTTTTCCGCAGCTATTCGCTGTCGAGCAAACCTAGCAGCGAGCGCTATCGTCTGAGCATCAAGCGGGAAGCCCATGGCGTGGCTGGCGCTTACATCGACGAAAAGCTGCAGGTTGGCGACATTCTCGACGTGAGCGCGGCGCGAGGCGGCTTCACGCTTCGCGCGGGCGAGGCGCCCGTTGTTTTACTGAGCGCAGGCATCGGGGCAACGCCAGTGCTGGCGATGCTCCACGCGTTGGCCGCCGAGGGAAGTCTGGTGGCTCCATGGAGCCCGCAACGGCCGTGAGCACCCTTTTGCCGAGGAGACCCGCGCTCTCTTAAAAGCTTTGGTCCACGGCCACAGCCACATCTGGTACAGTTCTCCCGCTCCCGAAGACAAGCTGGATCTAGAATTTGACGCTCTGGGGCGTTTAAACATGGGTGGGCTCCAGGAGCTCGGAATACCGCGCAATGGCGACTTCTACATATGCGGGCCGCCCGCATTCATGCACGATGTGACCCTTGGCCTCGCAGGCTGGGGGATCACTGCAAATCGCATCCACACCGAGATTTTCGGCCCCGGTCCGTCCGTTACGCCAGGCGTCGCGGAGGCGCCGCGCCGGCAGCCTCACATGCCGGCCGGGCCTCCTGGCATTGGGGCGCTGGTCGCGTTCGCCCGGAGCGGCCTGAATGTCCGTTGGGATCCAGCGTTCCAAAGCCTTCTCGAGCTTGCTGAAGCGTGCGACATACCAGTGCGGTGGGCATGCCGCACCGGCGTCTGCCATACATGTGAGACCGGGCTTGTGGCAGGGAGGGTTAGCTACCGGCCAGACCCGCTTGACGCGCCCGCGGTCGGAAACGTGCTAACCTGCTGCTGCCAGCCCGAGGGCGACATCGCCATTGATCTGTGACGAGATTGATTTAGCTAACCGGGCGGTCACCAAGGATCTTCCGATCGCACTCCACAAGGATGTGATCACGATCGGCGACCCGATTCTGATTGTGAGGTCATTCTCGTGACCAGGACGTTCGACGCGATCATCATCGGAGCGGGGCAGGCTGGGCCATCCTTGGCCGGCCGCCTCAGCGGAGTCGGTATGAGCGTCGCCCTAATCGAGCGCAACCTTATCGGCGGAACCTGCGTCAACACCGGATGCACGCCCACGAAGACGCTCGTCGCCAGCGCCCATGCCGCTCGTGTTGCGCGCCGCGCCGCGGAGTATGGGCTGATGATCGGCGGGCCGGTCGGCGTCGACATGAAGAGGGTCAAGGCCCGAAAGGACGCGGTCGTGGGCAATTCGCGCGCCGGGCTCGAGGCTTGGCTGAAGGGAACGGCTAACTGCGCCATCTACAAAGGCCATGCCCATTTCGAAGCGCCGAACGAAATCGGGGTCGGAGACGAACTGCTGTCGGCAAGCCGTATCTTCATCAATGTCGGCGGCCGCGCGCTCGTACCCAACATGCCCGGCCTCGACGACATCAGCTACCTGACCAACGAATCCATGCTGGATCTCGATGTGCTGCCGCATCACCTCGTCATCATCGGCGGCAGTTACGTCGGCCTCGAGTTTGCACAGATGTACCGCCGCTTCGGCAGCGAGGTGACCGTCGTCGAGAAGGGATCGCGTTTGATCCATCGCGAGGACGAGGATGTGTCCGCGGCTGTGAAGGACATTCTCGAGGCAGAGGGAATCCACATTCGCCTTCGCGCCGAATGCATCAGCTTCGCGCGGCGCGGCGCGGATACCGCGGTCATGGTGGATTGCGAGTCTGGTGATCGAGAGGTCATTGGCTCCCATACGCTGCTGGCGGTTGGACGGCGACCGAATACCGACGATCTCGGCCTCGAGAAGGCCGGTGTCGAAATCGACCAGCGCGGATTTATTGTGGTCGACGATGAGCTGCGCACCAGTGCGCCCGGCGTCTGGGCGCTCGGCGACTGCAATGGCAAGGGCGCCTTCACCCATACCGCCTATAATGACTTCGAGGTCGTCGCGGCCAATCTCCTCGACGACGATCGCCGCCGCGTCAGCGACCGGCTTCCGGCCTATGCGCTTTATGTTGATCCGCCGCTCGGCCGCGCCGGTCTGACGGAGGCCGAGGCGCGGAAGTTGGGAAGGCGCATCCTGATTGGCAGGCGGCCAATGAGCGAGGTGGCGCGCGCCGTCGAGAAGGGCGAAACTCAGGGGTTTATCAAAATCATCGTTGACGNNTCGTTGACGCTGACAGCCACCAGATTCTCGGGGCCTCCATCCTCGGCGTCGGCGGCGACGAGGTCGTCCACTGCATTCTCGACATCATGTATGCCAAGGCGCCCTACACGACGCTTCGGCGCGCCATGCACATACATCCGACAGTTTCGGAGCATGTTCCCGCGGTTCTCTCCGAGCTCAATCTGGCGCTTTGAACGCGGGCATGGCGAGCAAAGTCGATTCGAGCATCGCCCATTCTTCAATTCGGGTGCGCTGTCGGGTCAGGTTCCACCAGACTCAGGCGCGTGAGATTGGCGACGGGCCGCAGACGATCGTCGACCGTGACCACTTCGGCATAGTGCGTTCCGTATAAGACCTCGTCCGCGGTGTAGATACGCAGATCATGGATCGCCGCGCCGAGTGCTTGGTCGTGCGCCTCGATGGTTAGAATGAGGCGTGCGCAATGGAGGCGAGGCGTTCGGTGGACCGCCAAAGCGCGACAGTGGAAACAACAAGGAACAACGTGAAAATAGACACAGGATCGAGGAGCTTGTCTGTGTAGCTTGGCTTTTCGTTTACGTCATAGCTGCAATTATTACATATCACGCCTACCCGTTCATCTCTTTGCGGTCGCGTTTCAAACACGATTATCGCCGCGATTATCATGATCGCCGCGACGACAACTATAAGAATTAAATTGGAATCGTTATTCGGCTTGCGGGCTGAACGTCTTTTAGCCGAAGGGTTTCGCATCCGATTTCTGCCAACGAAGCGAGGAAAAAGATGGCGGCAAACTTACCATGAGCGAGCTTGTTGGCAATGCTCGCCTAACACCTGCACAAGAAGCCTCCGCCATCCTCCGGCGCAAGGCGATTTATGAGGATTTACGCTCGGAGGCGAGAGCGGCCGCGGCTCGCGAAAGGTGAACCTCAACCGATTGCAGAAGGTCGATTAGGTCGGCAGGACCCATAAAATCAAACAGCAACGATCCAGAGGATGAAGACGTTATCTCATAAATAACACCCGCTGGACTCTTTGCCACGGCGTTGCGGTTATGGGCCGGAAATTTCTTTAAGCGCTTTTGTCCCTTTGCATCAACGGTTAAGCGGTTGCCGTGGGCTACGCCGTTTCGAAGATGGTAGATCAACTCAAGGATCGGAGCTCGATCAAAATAGTCGAAGTTTTTTAGCTCGTCACCGAGAGTGAGTAGCGCACCTGTTGCCCATGTCCGCAAAAATTCCGATTGTAACCCACGATCTTCGCGAAGCATGTCGAGATAATAGCGCATGTTTAAGACATGAGCAGTTCCGTCTTTGCGTTTGATTTCGCCAATTGGATGATCGCCTAGCGCTTTCGTAGGGGGCAATGAGTTTATAGATTTCGGATTTACTGCAACTGAGTGCGCGACAAGAAAAGAATAATAGCCCAACGCCAAACGGCTGGCCGTTCGGCTGACAGCGAGCATGTTAGCGGCTTTGGACATTCCCCTTCCTCGACCTCACGGCCGCCGCCCCGCCGCCGTTCTCGGCGATGAATTCGACGCGCTCAAAGCGAGCTGCTGCCCTCACGTGGATGCGCTACGCCGAAGCTGGCAGAGCGTGCACGTGCACATCGCGTCCCGAATGCCTCGATAGTATCTCCATCGCGCTTTTCTCGCGCTCCGAGTTCAAACAACGGACCCAAAGCAGCAGCCCGCCATGTGTCAACTGCTCCTCGATGTGGCGCGAATGGTCCTCGCCGATAAACTTGGCGAGAATCTCTCCGACGAGGCCCCAAGTCCCTCCGCCCACGGCCGCCCCGGTGAGCGCAGCCGCTAATGCGCCGCCGGATGCGACGACGATGCCTACAGCACCCAGCGCGCCCAACAAGACAAGCCCTCCCGTAAACACGTATTCGCCCTCGCTAATCGCCTCCTGCGATACGTACCGGGTGCGGGGGACGGCCGCATCATCTTCGATCTCGGCGACCTTTTTGTATTTATGGCCGAGCTTCTCTTCGACCGTCTCTTCCGAAGCGAGCAAACTGAGGTCGGCGTGGTCGAATCCAGAACTCAGCAGGTCGTTGATCGCTTGCTGCATGGTGTCGGCGTCGCCAAACACCCCGACTGCTTCGCGTGTTTGGTTGCCATTTTCACCGGTTGTCATCGCTCGATCTCCCATGGGCCGGCACCCTTTATAGTGCCTAAACTCGACGACGCCACGCGACCTTCTCGGCGACCAAGTCTTCAAGCAAAGAGACACGGCTGGCGCAGGCCGGTTCACGACATTTCGGTCATGGCGCATCCGCCGGTGAGCCACACGGCAATGGCGACGCTCTTGCGCTCGCGAATCGCCTCGCCTATTCTTTAAGCAAGCGAACGATTGCACAACCAGACGCCACGAAGCGGCCC
>PLZT01000477.1 GCA_003152255.1 Methylocystaceae bacterium
TTGCACTTCGGAGTTGAAACGGCGTCAGGAAATAATAAGCAACGCCGAGAGCGACGATCGCGCCGATGAAAGTGACGCCGACGAGAATTTCCACAAAAATCAGAGAATTTTTTAAGGCATTGATTTTCCTAAAAATCGTTTCTCATCAATTACGTCAACGCGACAGCAGCGCAGGGACGGCTTCGCCGCCGCCGCAAAAAATTTCTCTGAGACCGCGAGATCACAAATTTCGCGGGGGCCGGAACACGGGCATGGGAGTGGAGCTTTTGGCAGCGGCGTAGAAAGCTGGTGCCGGTGTCGCGCATCAATGGTTCTACTCAAAACCGTTTTTCAGTCTGGCTCACCGGTTACGGCGATCCGGGCCGCGCGAGCAAGATGCTCCAACTCGACATCGCTCGCGATCAATCGATCGAGCAGGGCCTTCATGTCGGCCCGGTCGGACGCCGACTGAAACGGACCGGGCTGGCGTTCGATCGCCAGCACCGCGATCGCGAGAGCCTTCTTCACCAGATGTAGATCGCGATCCTTGAACTGCGCCATGTTTCATTCCTCCGAGTTCGACAATGCTCGGTCTCTTCCCGCATCGCCACAATACCTCGGTCAGATCGCCGACGGATTCTGTCGCGATCACAATTCGGCCATTGGTGATCGGGCACCTGTCGCGCGGGGATGGACACGCCTCAAAGACGGTCATAGGTAACGAACGGCCTCGCGGTAAGCATATAGTCGTCTGCTGACACCCGAGTTCTCGCCAATGGCTGCCCGGCGTCGGCGTTGGGATAAGGCGTTTTCTCGGGGGCCACGGAGTAGCTTTTAAGCTACATCTGGCGTATGATCGAAATCCTCCGTTATCGGCGCGAAGATGGCCGCGAACCGTTTACCGAATGGCTGGACGACTTGCGCGACAAAGCAGCCCAGGCTCGCATCCGAGTTCGCTTGCGGCAAGTGCAGGCCGGCAACTTCGGCGACTGCGAACAAGTCGGCGGCGGCGTCATCGAGCTGCGCGTTCATATCGGCGCTGGCTACCGGGTGTATTGTGGCCGGCGCGGGAGGGCGGTCGTCAGCCTTCTTTGTGGCGGCGACAAGGGCAGCCAAGCGACCGACATCAAGCGGGCGATCGAATTGTGGTCGGAATGGAAGGGGAAGCAAGCATGAGCAAGCTGAAAGGGGTCGTCTCGCACCATGAGCGAGAAGTCGCCGAACTGTGCGCCGACCGGGAGCTGGCCATCCAATATCTGAAGGCCGCGATGGAAGCGCTCGACAATCCCGATGATCGGGCCGGCGGCTTGCTGGCGCTGCGCACCGTGGCGGAAGCCTATGGCGGGCTTGGGGCCGTGGCGGCCGAGGCCGGCATCAGCCGCGAGTCGCTGTATCGCGCGCTGTCGCCAAAAGGCAACCCGACGCTCAAGACCTTGCTGGCTGTCCTGAAGACCGTCGGCATGCGCCTGTCGGTGGAGCCCGAGCGCCATGTCCACGCCTGATTTCAACTTGAGCGGCGATATTTATCGACGGTCGACAGCGGCGGGTGTTTGGCAATGCGCCGGCCTTCGGCCAGGTCTGACATCATTGGCAACCGGCAGGACTTCAGCGACTCAAAAGGGCATGGCGGCGCCAATTGAACTGGCCGGCCATTTGTCGCGAGCCTTTGGAGAAGGGCGTCCATGACGACGGACGCCGCTGCTCAGTTGGCGATTTTGGCGGACGCGCTGACCGAGATCGTCGATTTGGCGACGGGCGGCGAAAAGAAAATGTCGGCGCCGCCGGGCGAAGTGCTGGCGCGGGCAGGGGACATCGCCGCCGAAGCGCTGGCGGTCGCCGCGACTTACGGGCGATTGCCGCCGTTTTCGGACGCCGGGGGGACCCAGGATGACGCGGCGAATTCCGCTACGCCGGCGTCGCCGTGACGGCGCTTTAACGCTTTATTAACCATCAAAGCGCCGGGGGCGTCGGCCAGAAAAGATGTCCGATAATGGGCCCTTATCGGACATTTTGGCGAGGCCTTACAGAATCAGGAAATTTTTCGCGTTTGATCGCCGGACGGCGTTCCGAGGCGTCGGATTTTCCGGGCCTCTCAGCCGCCCGGCCTCAGCTTTAGAGGCCTGCTTTGGGACGGCCCCCGGTGCCGCGAGCAGTTGAAATTCGGACGAAATTCGAGAAATTTTGGCGCGCGATTGCGAGACTGGTGGAGCAAAATCGTGAGACTGGCCGAAGCGGAATTGATCAGACTGAGTCTCGGGGTTGTCGCGACTGGCGGCCCCGCGCGCCGGCTTCGGAGTCCATCGGCTCGGCCGCCCCGGTCAAGCGACGGGCGAGCCATGGACAGCGTCGCGATCCGACTTCATTCTGGTCCGATGAGGATTCGAATCACCGGCTCGGACGGTTGCATCCATCTCGCCGCCCCGCCCCTCGTAAGGCTAAGAGAATTCGCATGACGCCGCCGCGAGAGTCTCCGGCAATAAACGTCGACGACGAACTCGCCTCGCTTGCGATCGTTCCGCGAACGGTTTCTCCCCATCTCGACGCTCTTGGGGAAAAGGCCAAGGATTACGCCCGCAACGCCCGCGCTCAAAACACCCGGCGCGCCTATGAATCCGATTGGCGGCAATTTTCCTCCTGGCTGCGCCGCCAGGGTTTTGCGTCGGATCCTCCGGATCCGCAGACCGTCGGGCTTTATCTGGCCGCCTGCGCCGATGGAGCGGGTCGGATCACGGCGATGAACGTCGCCTCGCTGGAGCGGCGGCTGTCGGGGATCGCCTGGCATTATCGGCAATTGGGGAAGCCGCTCGACACCCGGGATCGTCATATCGCCACCGTGCTGGCCGGCATCCGCCGCGCCCACGGCCGCCCGCCCGTGCAAAAGGAGGCGATCTTCGCCGACGATCTTCTGGCCATGCTGGCCACGTTGGACAACGATGTGCGCGGATTACGCGATCGCGCCATTCTGGCGATCGGTTTCGCCGGCGGCCTGCGCCGCTCGGAGATTGTTGGCCTCGATTGCGGCCCCAATCAGAGCGAAGACGGAACCTGCTGGATCGAAATCTTTGGCGCCGCCAAGGGGCGGGCGCGGCAAAAAACGAAGGCGGGGACGCCTGCAGCGCTAAAAACGAGGGTGGCTCCGATGTTTCGAGAGCCGGAAACGAAGGCGGTCTGTTGCTCACCATCAATGGTAAGACCGGCTGGCGTGAAGTCGAGATCGGCTGCGGCTCCAGCGCCCTCACCTGCCCCGTCGCGATGCTCGAAACCTGGATGCGGCTCGGGAGGATCGCCGACGGTCCCCTGTTCCGCCGCGTCACCAAGAAAAACGCGGGCGTCACCGCCGAGCGCCTGACCGACAAGCACGTCGCGCGGCTGGTGCAAAAAACCGCGCTGGCCGCCGGCATTCGCGGCGATCTCAGCGAGGGCGAAAGAAAGCTGGCGTTTTCCGGGCATTCGCTGCGCGCCGGCCTCGCCAGCTCCGCGAAAATCGAGGAAGCGCATGTCCAACGCCATCTCGGCCACGCCAGCGCCGAAATGACCCGCCGCTATCAACGCAAGCGCGACCGGTTCAAGGTCAATCTCACCAGAGCGGCCGGGTTGTGGGCGATCGCCAACTCCTCCGATGCGTTTGCATCGACGGCCAGTCATCCTTATCTTTCGCTGAGCGGGCCAAGAGCATCGGCCTCCCCGCAGGGATAACGGCCCAAAGGGTGATCGCCGTTCGAGCCGCGCAGGTTGAACCGGTACGGTCGTTGCTGATCACAGCCCTCGGCGCTGGGCGATAATTTCGTCGGTTCCGGGGAAACGAGAAAATGAGCAAGTTCATCTATGCCCATGTCGGCGACTCCGATTGGAAGGTCGCCCTGGGCTCCTGCCGGGGGCAGGTCCGTCATCAGATGCAAGACGCGCGAAAGCCCACTCTCGGCTGGTGTTATCTAACCGACCTGGGGGCGGCGCCCCTGATCGGCTTCTTCGCGGGCGGAGAGATCGCGCGCCACCATTTGTATGGATACACCGGCGTGCTGACGGTTTTCGCCGGAGTTGCTTGAGAGAAAGAAGACGTCACGAAGATGAACGCCCAGCCGCAAACCTTGCCCCGCCTGTCCCGCTCGCCCTTCAATCGAATTGCGAGAGCCTGGCGTCGAATGGGCGGCGCCGCGCCCGTGGAGTCTTGAGCATGCCCAGCACGGATTTGGTCTCGAAGGAAGGCGGAGCGGACGAGCGCCAGATCATCTCCACTTTTGGGG
>PLZT01000275.1 GCA_003152255.1 Methylocystaceae bacterium
CGGCGACGAAGACGAGATCGTAAGGCCGTGCGCGAAGTTCGTCGACAATGTCGGCGATAAGATCGTCGAGTTTGCAACTCTGTCCGACGAGTTTCGCCAGCGCTTCGCGGGGCACGGGATCGCGCGCGGCGAAGATCGCCGCCTCGACGCGACCCATCCATTCGCGCCAGCGTGCGCCGTCCGGAACATCGGCGAGGTCTCTATCGAACAGCGCGTCCTGTTCGCGTTTTTTGGGACGGCTCATGCGTGCGCCTCACAAGCCATAGAACCGAAAATTCGACCGGCCGGAGAGTTCGCGCACGGCGCCAAGCTCGACCAGCCGGTCAAACAGACGGCGGCTGGCGCGATCCGACAATTTTGTCGCCCTCGCCGCGGCCGCCGGCGAGATCGCGTCGTCGCCAAGCAAAAGTTCGACGACCCGACCGGCGCCCTTGGCCCGCAATTTGGGCTGGGCCGCCAGCAGCGCTTGCGAACGGCGCGACAGCTCGCCCGCCAAGGCGAAAGCGTCCCGGGCCGCCATCGCATAGGCGCCGGCCGTCGCGTGCGCCCAATCCGGATCGCCGGGACGCGGGCGCTTGCCGGCCGCGCCGCGACGCGACGACGGATGGGCAATCGCCGTCGCCAGCAGCGGAACCGCCGCGCCCCAACTTAGTCGTTGCGCCAAGGCAAGGTCCGACAGCCAGAGCGCGAAAATCTCGGCGTCGACGCGC
Source organism: Methylocystaceae bacterium (assembly GCA_003152255.1). Next base: position 711 of record PLZT01000275.1, read on the forward strand.
GGCGCGTCGCGAAACAGTTTCATCGCCGCGGCGCTCGCGCCAGCGGCCGCCGCCAGCGGAGTTTCGGCGCCGGCGACGACGTCCCGCAACGCGTCGGCGACCCCCTCGAAGCTTATGTCGGCCGGGAGGTCCAAAAAATCGGCGGCTGTTCGCAGCGTCGGCGCGTCGAGCCGCGAGGACCGCGACGCGAAGAGGCGCCACAGCCGATGGATTCGCCCGGCGGGACTGGTTCGCGCCCCAATCGGCGCGAGATGTTCGGCGTCGCGCAGCGCGGAAGAATCCTCGCGATGGCGCGCCAGACCGGCGCAGGCGGTCGCGGCGCCGAGCGCCAGGCGCTGGCGCAGCGCCCCGGCGAACGGCGGATTGTCGCGCAACACGGCGTCCAACAAAGCGAGGCCGGCGCCAGCGAAGAAGGCCGCGTCGGCGCCGGAGTCGGTGCCGACGGCTGGCTCGTTCGGCGGCCGCACCCAAGACGGAAACGCCTGTTGCAACAGTTGGTTGGTCGGGGCGAAACGCGGCGCGGCGAGCCGACGCGACCGCCGCCTGGGCGCGGCGACGGGCGCCGCGCCGCGCGAATCGGCGGCGGCAGTTTCGTCATCGAAGGGGTCGGCGGGCGCGAATCGGACCATGGCCGAGCATAGCCCAAGGCGGCGCTTTGTCATCATTTTCCGCGCCGAATCCGCCGCGCTTGTCGGATGAATAGAATGTCCGATAATGCCGGCTTATCGGACATGCTTCGAAAGCCCCGCGACGCCGGGCGAAAAATTGGCGTTTGATCGCTGGACAGCCTTTCCGGGCGTCGGGTTTTTCCCGGCTAAGACTCCGCTTGAATGACTGGACTGCTTCGCGGCGAAACCAGCCTGTGTCGAGCTTTGGCGACCGTGATCGCATAGCGGGGCGGCAAAATTTAGAGCGCGATTGTGTGTCCTGTGGAGCACAATAGTGAGACTGGCTGAATCGGAATTCGTGAGACCGAGTCGGAATTGGCGAGACCGCAGAGGGCCCATGTCGGAAGAAACCGCCTTTTCAACGTCGGACGACAAAGTCGAAACCGGCGCACCCGTCGCGGAGAGACACGTTACGCCGCATCTCGCGGCGCTTGGCGAAAAGGCGCGCGATTACGCGCGTAACGCGCGTTCCGAGAACACCCAGCGCGCTTATGACGCCGATTGGCGACAATTTTCCTCCTGGCTGCGCCGCCAGGGTTTTGACGCCCTGCCCCCGAATCCGCAAACCGTCGGGCTCTATCTCGCCGCCTGTGTCGAGGGCGGGCACGGAAAGGAGCCTATTTCCGTCGCGACGCTGGAGCGGCGTCTCTCGGGGATTTGCTGGCGCTATCGCCAGCTCGGCGAACCGCTGGACACGAGCGATCGGCACATCTCGACCGTGCTCGCGGGCATCCGTCGCGCCCATGGCCGTCCACCCGTCCAAAAAGAAGCGATCTTCACCGACGACCTGCTCTCGATGCTGGCCACGCTCGACAACGATTTAAGAGGCCTACGCGACAAGGCGATCTTGGCGATCGGCTTCGCCGGCGGCCTGCGCCGCTCGGAAATCGTCGGTCTCGATTGCGGCCCGAACCAATCCGAGGACGGGACCGGCTGGATCGAGATTTTTACTGGCGCCGAGGCGTCGACCGCCAGCATGAATTCCCGCGCCAAGCCGCCGCGCAAGGAAAAGGACGACGATGCTGCTGATTCTGGCGCGCCAAGCGAAGGCGGCCTGCTGTTGACGATCAACGGCAAGACCGGCTGGCGCGAAGTCGAAATCGGCCGCGGCTCAAGGCCCGACACTTGCCCCGTCATCCTGCTGGAGACTTGGATGCGGCTCGGCCGCGTCAATCATGGCCCGCTGTTCCGCCCGATCGCGCGCAAAAACGGCGGCGTCTCCTCGGAGCGGCTGACCGACAAACACGTCGCCCGCCTCGTGCAGAAAACCGCACTCGCCGCCGATATTCGCGGCGATCTGTCCGAGGGCGAACGCAAGCGCGCCTTTGGCGGCCATTCGTTGCGCGCCGGCCTCGCCTCGTCGGCGCAGATCGAAGAGGCGCATGTGCAAAAGCACCTCGGCCACGCCAGCGCGGAGATGACAAGGCGTTATCAACGCAAACGCGACCGGTTCAAGGTCAATCTGACCAGGGCCGCGGGTCTCTAAATGATCGGATCGACGCGTTTGATCCTCACAAATCCGCTCCACCAATCCTGATGATATTGGATCATTCCTCACCCGCTGGGATCGTTTCGCCGTTGACCTGCGCGACAAGCATGGGCGACGCAGAGAAGGTCAAAACCCGGCGCGCCGTTATCGGCGCCTCGACCCCGGTCTTCGGGTTACGCCCGACGCGCGCTCGTTTGCAGTGGACGCTGAACGCCCCAAAGGAGTGCAGCTTCACCGGTTCGCCTCGAGCAAGCGCGCCGCGAATCTCCGCAAAAGTCGCCTCCAGAATTTCGTCGGCCTGTCGGCGCGAAAACCCAGTACAATTGCGATAAATTGCCTCCCGCAAAAAGGCGCGCGTCACGACGCCCCCGTTTTTGTTCCGCCCCGTCATGCTCAACTCCGCCGCAACCTCGGCAGGATAGATCACCATCCTTAGAGTTCGCAATTCCTCGTCCCGCGCTTTCAGCCTGCACCGTTGCCCAATGCCTGCCGCTTACCCGGCTCGCTTTCTCTCGCGCGCAGCCTTTGCGGCCTTGCCGCGCAGCAGCGCCATCAGCACGGGCCCCAGCGAAAACTCCCCTGCCCTCGCCTTCGCGGTCAAAACCCGAAGATAGCCGCCGGCGGATTTGATTTCCTCCCCGCGCTGCAGGATCGCGGCGATGACGATCGACGCGTCGTGCTCGCCCAAAACTTCGAGTGCTTGCGCCCAGGCGTCGGGCGAAACGCCGATCGCCTTTCGAACCACCGCGGCGGTCGTCGCGAGGTCGCGCCACGAGGAAATTCCGGCCGAGGCAAAGTCCACGATATCGGGACAGGCCTCCAGCACCATCCCCAGGGGATAGGTCCGCACAGCTCCGGGCTTTTGTTCGGGCTTTGGAGCTCCCGTTCCCAAGGTTTCGGGCTCTGGCGCCGATGGAGCGCCGGGCTTCTGGTCGTTGAGCCCGGACGGTTCACCCCTGCCTTCTTGAAGGTTAGGTTCAAGCTCAAATATATTTGTAGTTTGATTCTGTATGTGGCGCTCACTTTGGGACTCATTGCCGCTCATATTTTGGGGTTTTACATGGTTCTCCAGCAACTTACGGGTTTCAGCGGCAAGCCCGGTAAGCTCGCCCGCCAAAGCCTCCAGATCGGAGCGCAAAAGATTGCGCGCGTGGCGGCCGGAGAGGGTCGCATAGCGCAGGTGAAAGCCTTCCCAGTCGCCCGGAACGCCCTCCTCTATGCCGGTCGCGATCATCTTGGCGATGTCGCGCCGCGTCAGCGTGATCTTTTCGCGCAGCAGCGCCATCGCCCGGTTCTCGGCCCGCACTTCCTCGGCGAGATTTTCGATCTCCTCGGCGCGCGCAACGAGCGGCGAGAGGTCGAAGCCGAAGGCGTCTTCGATCGCGCCCCCCTGCCCTCTCCTGGCGAAGCGCTTGCCGTTCGGAGAGTCGCGCCGGATGATCAACCCAGCGTCGACGAGCCAGGCCAAATGGCGTCGCAGTGTCGCCGGCGCCATGCCATGGGCGCGGATCGAGAGTTCCTTATTCGAGGGGAACACGACGATGCCGGAGCCGGACGAATCAGCTTCGCCTGCCTTTTCGCCTGCCGGCAAAGTCAGCGCCGTCTCCTGATGGAAGCTCAAGAGCGCGTGCAGCACCGACAGCGCGCGGTCGGTGACGCCGATCGGCTCCTTGGCCTCGGTCAGCGCGCGATACAGCCGCCATTTATGCACGACGGTTTCGGATGCGCGCGGTCTCGCGGCGAAATTCTCGGTCGCGGCCTGACTTGCCACCATGGCGAGCGACAGCGGCCGCCGCCCAAAGGGCGTCGTTGGTTGTGTTTGCATGATCCTTTGCCTCGTTCAGGCAAAAGAAATCTGCTCGCCGAAACGGCGCGACTCTTGACAGAGATTCGCGGAAGTGATTCTCTTAAGGTGCGAACTTTGGAGAGGCTTCCGGGCGGAAACGTTTCGGGGGCCTTTTCTTTTGCGTGGCTGCTCCTGTTCAGACTGAGTGGATACGCGTTACGAATTGCGGTCCCGAACGCGAGGTTGGCCTCGCCTTCCGAGATTTAACAGTCCTTCCCCCCGGCTGACCCCCTCGGACCTTCCAAAGAACGCTCATAGGCTGCGAGAAGCGAGTCGAGTTCACGAAGAACAAAGTCGCCAAACGCTGGCGCGACTTTCTCATCGAACGCCACGACGAGCCGTTCGGAGCCGCGCTGAACGCGCGCGACCTTACGACCATCCTTGGCGATCCAAATCTCTGGGGCTTTCCCCCTCTCGGCAGGCGATCGCAAAGCCTCTAAAACTTTGGAGAAACGCTGATCGGTAGCCAGCATCAGAAAATCCGCTTGCCGCATCAGCGCTTCCAAAGCGCGAGTCGCATTCGCATCGCGAAGCCTCTCTGCCAATTCCGCCCAACGCGCCCTGCCCGCTTTCGGAGCGGGACCGATCATAAGCGCAATCCTCTCAGGGATCGCGCGCGCCATGGCGATATACCGGCTCACGTCGGCCTTGTCGCATGAGAGCGCGGAGATGATGATAGCGCGCTCGAAGCCGTGATCTTCAAGTCGCTGAGCGAAAAGCGCCCGCTCGATGAAGGAAAGATCGCGACGTTCTAAGTTTTCTTTGCCTTGAGCGACGACGAGATCAGCATCGCTGAGAGCCCTTACAACGGCCTTGACCTTTATCTTCAGCCGGGACGCAGCGCGCAAACGACGATGCCCATAGGCAACCTGATATCGATCCGCTTCGTTTGGATGGGGGCGAACGAGGATCGGCACTTGCTGTCCGCTCTCCGCGAGGCTCGCAACGAGGGCGTCAAACGTCGGATCGACATCAATCGTCAAGCGATCGGAAACAAGAGATTCGTCGATGGCGGCGGGATCCAGGTCCAGCACCAAATCGCCTGCTGCGATCTGGTCCTGAAGGCGTGCAACAGTCTTGGCGTTTTCGGTCAATTGAGCGAGCGAGGCGCCCATTGCCGAAATAGCGCCCGTTCGCACACGATCGGTTCGTTCCATTGGAGGCGTTGAGTTGGGAGCTCCCAACCGGCCTGTGAACAGCGCGTCTACGGTGTCCTTTCTGCTCATGTTTAGCTCCGGCCCCAGGCTGCACGCATCAGTTGCTCGATTTCGCCATTGACCGCATCAAGCGCCTCCAACGCGCGGTCGTAAGTGGAGCGCGTCAGGCTTTCGCGGCCTATTTCGTATAAGGTTTGCTTAGTTAGCCCCGCGTCCGAAATCGCTGCTGATTTCACCATCGGGCTGGTCATAACGTGATCGCCAAACAAATTGCGCAAGAGCGCCACAACCTTTGTTTGAGGCGCATCTTGTGGCTCGTATCGCGTGACGAGATAGCGAAAAAAGTCGTAGTCTAGTCGGCCACCAGCCTCCCGAACCACTGAAAGCAGATCGTGGGTCATCAGAAGAAACTGGCTCATCGACGCGACGTCAAGCATTTGGGGGTGAATCGTCACGAGGACGCTCGTAGCGGCACACAACGCACTCAAAGTGAGATACCCAAGCTGCGGGGGGCAATCCATGACCACCACATCGTAGCGATCAGAGACGTCGTCGAGCGCCCGGGCAATCCTTGAAAAGAACATTTGATCAGGTTGCTGCGCCCTCGAGAGAAGGGCTTTCGGCGTATCATGCTCGAACTCCATGAGCTCAAGATTGCCCGGAACGAGATCAAGTCCGTCAAAGTAAGTTGGTTTTACGACCTCGCGGAGTGCACGGGCTTCACTGTCATATCGAATAGCCGCGTAGAGCGTTTCGTTAGCGCGAACGTCCACTTCTGGCATGATTCCGAAGAGAGCCGAGAGGCTCGCTTGCGGATCCAAATCCACTGCAAGAACCCGGTAGCCGTGCAGCGCCAAATATTGTGCGAGATGGGCGGACGTCGTCGTCTTCCCCGAGCCCCCTTTGAAATTTGTGACCGCGATGACTTGCAGGCGTTCGCCGGCCATCCGTACGGGAAGATAGACTCGACCTTCGTTTCGTACCCTACTCCCCTCGGCCAACAACTTTCGAAGGGCGTTGAGCTGCGCCAACGTGTAGTGCCGCCGCCCCCCAGGCGTGACGGCCGGCTGCGGCCCTTCACCAGCCAATGAAAGCTGTCGCAACCGAGAATCGGACACACCAATTAATCGGGCCGCCTCCCCGGAGGTAAACCTCCTCAACTCCTTTTTGGACGATGGCGGGAATAGGGCTTCACTCATCGCCTGCAGTTGTTCACTGAGCAGCCGAGCGTGCGCGCCGATCGTGTCGTCGATCGACGGAACGTGAGGTTCCGAACGGGCGGAAGCTGAATTCACGAAAAGGCCCTTCGCTAACGGAAGATTCGCCTTGAGCGGCGGGGTTCCGTGAAAGTGCCAGAAAACTTGATTCGCGCAAGCAATTTTTAGTTAACGGGAATTAACGCGTTTCGACAGATGCGTTGGGAGCTCCCAACAACCCCGTCCCCCGGAGACAACCCTCGCGCGAGATGCCCGAAATCTGTGTTCAAAGTACCCGTCATTCGTGGTCGTCTTCGGACTTCACTCCAACCTCCCGCCGTGAGAGAGCCGCCTAACGCAACTGTCGCGCAAGAACAGCCGCGAACGATCAAGCGCGCCTATCGGTCAGAATCAATCCGCGGTCAGCCACTCCCGGAGCTTCGTCCATCTTTTGCGTCCGCCGCCGCTTCGCACCGCGATCGCCATCGCCCGGCGCTGCCCGACGATGACCACGAGACGTTTGCCCCGCGTGACGGCTGTGTAGACGAGATTGCGCGCCAGCATGGTGTAATGTTGGGTGGCGAACGTGATGACGACGGCGGGATATTCCGAACCTTGCGACTTATGGATCGTCGTCGCATAGGCGGGAACCAGAGTGTCGAGTTCGCCAAAAGGATATTCGACCTCGCGCCCGTCGAAGCCGGCGACGAGGAGGCCTTCAACCTCGTCGATCCGCAACACGGTTCCAAGGTCGCCATTGAAGACATCGCGATCGTAATCGTTTTCGGTCTGCATGATCTTGTCGCCGGGCGCGAAAATCGACCCGAATTTCTCGATCTTCGCGGAAGGATTGGGATTGAGGGCTTTTTGCAGATCGGCGTTGAGCGCCCGCGCGCCGAGCGCGCCGCGCTGCATTGGGCAGAGCACCTGAATGTCGCGAATTGGATCAAGGCCGAAGCGGCGCGGAATCCGGTCGCGGACAATTTCCACGACCTTCGCCGCCCCCTTCTCGGGATCGTCGGCGTCGACAAACCAGAAATCCGAATCCTCGCCGCGCTTTGGCCATTCCGGCATTTCACCGCGATTGATTCGGTGCGCGTTGACGACGATCCGGCTCTCGGCGGCCTGACGAAACACCTCGGTCAACCGCGCGACCGGTATCGCGCCCGAATTGATGATGTCATCGAGAACCTGCCCCGGCCCGACCGAGGGAAGCTGATCGACGTCGCCGACCAGCAAAAGCGCCGCGCGGGCAGGGATCGCCTTGACGAGCGAAAACATCAGCGAGATATCGACCATGCTGGGGTGAGTAGGCCGGAGGGATTTC
>PLZT01000301.1 GCA_003152255.1 Methylocystaceae bacterium
TTTGTGTTCAAGAGCCATTCCGACACGGAAGTTCTGCTGCATCTATACGCGCTCAAGGGCGCCGCGATGGTCGGCGATTTGTGCGGCATGTTCGCCTTCGCCCTTTGGGACGCGGAGCGGCGCGAATTGTTCCTGGCTCGAGACCCCTATGGAATAAAGCCGCTATATTACGCCGACGAGGACGGGACGTTTCGCTTCGCGTCCACGGTCAAGGCGCTTCTCGCCGGAGGCCGGATCTCGCGGGAGCCCGACCCCGCCGGCGTCGTCGGATTTTATTTGTTCGGAAGCGTGCCTGAACCATTCACGACGTACCGATCGATACGCTCGCTTCCCGCCGGCGCCACGATCACGGTCGGCGCCGCGGAGGTCGGCGAACCCAAGAGCTATTTTTCCGTTCCCGGCGTCCTGAAGGAGGCTGAAGCCAAAGCTCGATTTGAACAATCGGACGATCCGTCGACCTCCTTTCGGGAAGCGATGCTGGATAGCGTCCGACGCCATCTCGTGGCGGATGTCCCGGTTGGCGCCTTTCTCTCCGCCGGCGTCGACTCGGGATCCCTGGTCGGGCTCATGCGGGACGCCGGCCAGTCCCAGATCGAAACGATAACAATCGCATTCGAGGAATTTCGCGGCGCCAGTTCGGACGAGGCGCCCTTGGCCGAACGCCTAGCCCAATATTACGGGACCAAACACACCACGCGGCGCGTCGACGCGGCTGAATTCGCACGTGATTTGCCGGACATCTTCGCGGCGATGGATCAACCTAGCGTCGACGGCGTCAATACCTGGTTCGTGAGCAAGGCGGCGCATGAAATCGGGCTGAAGGTCGCCATTTCCGGGGTCGGCGGCGACGAACTGCTCGGCGGCTACACCACCTTCGAAAGCCTGCCCCGCTTCGTCGGATGGCTTGGCCGTCCGTCGCGAACATTGGGAGTGCGCGAGGCGTATGAACGCGCGTTCGCGGCCGCGCGCAAACTCGGCGTGCGCATGCATCCCAAGGCGGCCGGACTTTTGAGATACGGCGGCGACATGCCCGGCGCCTATCTATTGCTCCGCGGGCTCTTCCTGCCCTCGGAACTCGGCGAAGTTCTCGACGACTGGGATTTCACGCAACAAGGATTGACGCGATTGGACCCGCTCGGGCACCTCGCCGACGCGCTAAAGGATGGCCCAAGCGCGCCGTTCGGCATGGTCGCTGCGTTCGAGTCATGCTTCTATCTCCGCAACCAGCTCCTGCGCGATACGGATTGGGCCGGCATGGCTCACTCGTTGGAGGTTCGCACTCCTTTCATCGATAGTCGATTGCTTTGCGAAGCCGCGCCGATCTTGGCCCGCGACGATCTGCCGAGCGGCAAGACGCTGCTCGCGGCCGCGCCGAGTCGGCCGCTTCCGGCGGAAATCCTGAACCGGAAAAAGACGGGATTTGGGATGCCGTTACAGGCATGGACGCGAAAGGCGCTTTTAAGCGACGAGCGCGCCGAAGCAGCCAAGGGCGGCGGGCACAAGATAGATAAAGCGGCTTGGAGTCGCTTTTGGGCTCGACGCGTGTTGCGCATGTCCACGAGCGCCTAAGACGACAGCAACGATAGAAATGAAGGATGGGCAATGGCGGCGGCGCGACCACGGACGATAGACTGCATAGTAGGCGCGCGTCCGAACTTCGTGAAAATCGCGCCGATCATGCGCGCGATTCGCGCCCGCGGAGGCCTCGCGGCGCGGCTGATACACACCGGCCAGCATTACGACGTGGCGATGAACGCGGTCTTCTTCGAGGAGCTGGGCATCCCCAATCCCGACATCAATCTGGGGGTCGGTTCGGGAAGCGGCACGGAGCAGACGGCGCAAGTGATGTTGAAACTCGAGCCTGTCCTCATGGCGCAACGGCCCGATCTTCTCCTTGTCGTCGGCGACGTGAATTCGACCGTCGCCTCCGCGCTCGTCGCCGCGAAGCTTGGCATTCCGCTCGCGCATGTCGAGGCGGGCCTGCGCAGCAACGACAGAACCATGCCCGAGGAAATCAACCGCCTCGTCACGGACCGTCTTTCCGATCTCCTCTTCACCACCGAACGCGCGGCGATCGACAATCTTTTGAAGGAAGGCGTTTCACCGGAAACCGTCACCTTCGTCGGCAACGTCATGATCGACACGTTGCACGCCTGTCTCGAAAGAGCCGCGCCGGCGAAAACAACGCTCGAGGAAATCGGCGCGGCGCCGGATATTGTCGCGGACGCGCTGAAAAACGGTTTCGGCTTCGTCACGTTGCATCGTCCCTCCAACGTCGATGACCCCATGAAACTCGGTGGTCTGCTGAAGGCGCTCGCCACGATCGCGGAGCGCCTCCCGCTGGTCTTTCCGCAACATCCGCGCACGAGGGCGGTGATCGAAAGCGCCGGCCTCGCTCGACTGTTGAATGACTCCAAGATCATCGTGGCGCCGCCGGTGAGCTATTTGCAAGCGATTGGCCTGATGCGCGCGTCGAAATTGGTCATCACCGACAGCGGCGGCGTGCAGGAGGAAACCACGGCCATGGGCGTTCCCTGCCTGACGGTGCGGGAAAACACGGAACGACCGATCACGATCGACGAAGGAACGAACACCCTGATCGGAACTTCTCCCGACGCTCTCATCGCCGCCGCCGAGGACGTTTTCGCGAACGGCGGCAAAAGGGGCCGCATACCCGATCTCTGGGACGGCAAGGCGGCGCCGCGGATCGTCGACGTGATCGAAGCGCAATTTGCGCGAAACGTCTCGATGGCGACGATTTAAGGCGGCCGGGAAACAAGATCGAGATCGCATGCGGATCGTTTTCTTCTCCCACTATTACCCGCCCGAGGTGAACGCGCCGGCGTCTCGAACCTCGGAGCACGCGCGCATTTGGGCGCGCGCCGGCCACGATGTCGTCGTGGTCACCTGCGCGCCGAATCACCCGGGCGGACGGCTCTATCCCGGATATGCGAATCTTGCGCGCCAATCCGAGACGATCGACGGCGTCCGCGTGGTGCGCGTATGGACCTATCTCGCGGCCAACGAAGGCTTCGCGCGCCGGACGCTCAACTACATCTCCTACGCGGCGTCGGCGACGCTCGGGATGGTCGGGCTCGATCGACCGGACGTTGTCGTTTCCACTTCGCCACAATTCTTTTGTGGACTTACAGGCCTCGTCGCGAANNGAGGCGCTGGCCTATCGCCGAGCCGATCGGATCGTCTCCGTGACGGACTCCTTCGTGGCTCACATCGCCGAGCGCGGCGGAACAAGAGAAAAAATCGCCGTCATCAAGAACGGCGCCAATCTCGAATTGTTCACGCAAGCGGGCGACGAGGAGGATTGCAAGCGTCGATATGGTCTCACCGGACGTTTCGTCGCCGCCTATGTGGGCACGCACGGCATGGCCCACGGCCTCGACACGGTTCTGGAAGCGGCGAAGCTCTTGAGCGACGATCCCCGCATTGTCCTTCTTCTCGTCGGCGACGGCGCCGAACGGGAGAGACTCGAACAGCGCAAGCGGGAGATGGGTCTGGGCAATGTGATCATGCTCGGGCAGCAACCTAAGGACGCCATGCCAGGCATCTGGGCCGCGACGGACGTGAGCATGATCTTGCTGCGCCGTAGCGATCTCTTCAAGACGGTCCTTCCGTCCAAGATGTTCGAGGCGATGGCGATGGCGCGCCCGATAGTCCTCGGCGTCGAAGGCGAGGCGCGGGCCCTGCTCGACGAGGCCGGCGCCGGGATTGGCATAACCCCGCAGAGCGCGGAGGAACTCGCGGCCGCGGTGAAGAAACTCGCCGACGATCGCGAATTACGCGCGCGACTCGGCGCTTCGGGCTCCGCATTTGTGCGCGAAAATTACGATCGATCCAAACTCGCGACGCGGTATCTCGACTTACTCGAGGAAACAATCGCGACGGCGGGCGCGACAAGAAGCCGTGACGCGGCGCGGGCCGAAACGGGCGCACGGCCGTGAGGGATTTCGGCCCGCTCCAAAAGGTCGCGCGAGCCATCGCGTTTGGCCGGCATGTGCCGCTGTCGAGGATCGCGCGGCGGATCGAACTCGACTTGAAACGCCGCGTGAAGCAGCGCGGCGGAAAGCCGACGCCCGCCGCCGCTCCAAGCCTATCGGCGCGCCCTGCCGCGCCCCTGTTCAAGCCGAGACTTGGAAAGCTCGATTTTCGCGACGGCCGGCCGCGACTTACTTTTGTCGGTCGCACTTGCGAGATGAAGGAACCGTTAGACTGGCGCGCGGGCGGCGAGGGACCGGCGAACCAACTCTGGCGCATGAACCTTCACTACATGGAATATCTCGAGGAGGCCGACGATAGCCTGTTCGCGAAGCTCGTTCGCCAGTGGATCGACGCCAACCCGCCCTATGCGCGCGGATATTGGAAAGACAGCTGGAACAGCTACACGGTGTCGTTGCGCATGGTCGTTTGGATGCAACAACTCGCGTTGCGCGGCGCGCGGTTGGACGCCGCCACGCGCGAAGCGATGATCGCGTCGCTGGCGCAACAGATTCGTTTCCTCGAGGCCAATCTCGAGACCGACATCGGCGGAAACCATCTCATCAAGAACATCAAGGCGCTGCTCCTAGCCTCGGCGTTCTTCGCCGGTTCCGAGGCCGAACATTGGCGCGCGCTGGGGCTTCGACTGCTGGCCGAGGAACTTCACGGGCAAATCTTGGCGGATGGGACGCATTACGAGCGTTCGCCGTCCTACCATTGCCAGGTTTTCGCCGACCTGCTGGAATGCCGGCAGGCGCTTGGCGACGATCCGTTGAACGGCGCGCTCGACGACGCGCTGGCGCGGATGGCGCAGGCCGCGGTCGACCTCTCCCATCCCGACGGCCACGTCGCGCTTTTCAACGACGCGGGCCTTTCCATGGCCTATTCGCCGGGGGAATGCCTTGACGCCTATGCGCGCCTTTGCGGAAAAAGGCCGGCTCCACGGACGATATTCGCTCTCAATGACGCCGGCTATTTCGGGCTGCGGAGCAACGGAACCTATCTCGTCGTCGATTGCGGACGCATCGCTCCCGACGAACTTCCGGCGCATGGTCACGGCGACGTGGCGAGCTTCGAATTATCGATCGCGGGACAACGCGTCTTCGTCGATCAAGGCGTTTACGAATACTTCACTGGCGAGCGACGCCAACGCTCGCGTTTCGCCGCGAGCCACAACACGCTCTGTTTCGATGGCGCGGATCAGGCGGACTTTTTTGGCTCCTTTCGATGCGGACGCAGGCCGAACGTCGAAGTTCTGGACTACCAAGTCAGAGACGATGGCTTCTCGCTCACGGCGACACATGACGGCTTTCGCAATCTTTCCGGCTCGCCCCGCCATGTCAGGCGCTTCGAGGTCGC
>PLZT01000294.1 GCA_003152255.1 Methylocystaceae bacterium
TCGCGGCGCTCACGGCGCCGCCGGGCCATGCCCCGTGCCGGCGAAAACCGTGACGCCCACGGATAATTTATCGGTGACGGCGTAGTCGAAGCCCGCGCCGAAGGTTCCATAGGCCTTCACGCTCGAAGCCTGGTCAAACAGATCGTTGACGGCGTCGCTCGTCGTCGTGAAGCCGCGCCCGATGACGTCAGGCTTGGCCAAGGCGACGCCCGCCGTCACGAAAGGCTTAAGCCTTCCCATCTCGTAGCCCACGGAGACATTCGTGCTGGCGAAATCGAAACCCCTGGCGGCGCCCCATCGGGCCAAACTCGGCGAATAGCCGGCGTCCGCGCGAACGCCGACGACGACATCATTGGCGAATACATGGTCGTAGCCGATGAACCCGGCGCCCCCGAAGCCGCCTTTGACGCCTTTTCCCGAAATCGCGAAAACCTCGCTGCCAACATAAAGTCCGCTCCAGATCGAGGGGTCTTGCGGCTTCGGTTGGAGATTCTGGGCGCACAAGGGGGGGCTCGACGCCGCGAGTCCCTCCGCCCCGGCGGGTCCGAACAGGCCGCCAAGCGCCGCCGATGCGAGAAAGAGACGCGCCGCCATCCGCATGACCGATCTCCTCGCCAAACCGCTTCGCCAATACTATTGGGCGCGAGATAGCGGCGTCAACTGGGCGATTTGGCGCGAAAAGGCGCCCCCAGGCAAGTCCCGTCGCTTTTCACCGACGCCCCCGCCAAAAAATCAAGGACCCGATTCTGACCGGGAGATGAACGCGAGGTCCATGCGGCGTTCAGCTTCGCCACGCTGGGCTGCGAGCATCGTTTGAAGAAACCGCCTGGATCGAGCTCCCGGCGGATTGTCACAAGGAGAGAGCCATGAACGTCGCCTTCAAGAAGCTAACTGTCGCCGTCGCCCTCGCGAGCCTCGTCGCGACGGGTTCGTTGGCCGCCGCGACGCCGGCCGCCGCCGGCTGGGGCTGGCGTCATGGCGGAGGCTGGGGTTACCACGGCGGAGGCTGGGGCGTTCCAGTCACAGCGGGGCTCCTCGGCGGCCCTCGCGGTCGGCGCGATCGCCGGCGCGACCAGTCAACCCGCCTATTACGGCGGTCCCTGCTACCCGGCGAACCGCCCTGTGATCGACGCCTGGGGCAACGTCGTCGGCTATCGACCCACGCGGGTCTGTGACTAAATCGCCAAGGCGCCCGAGGACGAGCCAATCCGTCCTTCGGGCGCGCGGCGCCGCCATTGGACTCAGTCGCGGTGCGATTTCGAGATTTATTTGGCGTTGGCGCGTCTCGACATTGCAATCGGCGCCGCGCGTCACTATAGCTTGCTCATCGATTTTCGGCCTGACGACTTGGACTTGCTTTGGAGACAAAGCCGCTGACGACCTCTTCCAAACATCGATCGAACCGGCCCCGCGCATGCGGGCTAACTTTATGAAACATGCTTGGAGAGTGACATGGCTACCGGAATCGTCAAGTGGTTCAACGGTCAAAAAGGCTTCGGATTCATTCAGCCCGACGATGGCGGCTCGGATGTTTTCGTTCATATCAGCGCCGTCGAGCGCGCGGGCCTGCGCGATCTGCGCGAAGGCCAGAAGATCAGCTACGAAATCGCGCAGGATCGTCGCACCGGCAAGAACTCGGCCGATCAGCTCAAGGAAATCTGAGCCCTTGGAATCGGGACGGGCGAGCGCCCGTTCCGACCCACGCCGACAAAAGGTCGCCCTNNTGATCTTTCATCATGAGTCCGGCTTTGCCGCGTCGCGGTCGATATCGATGATCTCCGTGAGTTGAATCTCGTCGTCTTCCTCGATCGGCGGAATTTCCACGTCGTCCTGGGCGTCTTCGTCTTCCACCTCCGGCTCGGCCGTTTCGGCTTCGAACGGATCGACGGCGGCGACGGGAGTCTTGATCGCGACAGGGGGAGACGGAGTCCACTTGGCTCTCGAATGCGCGAGCTCCACGATCTGAAAAAGGGCGCCGCATTTGGGGCAAACGATCGGCGTCCGGTTGAGATCGAAAAACGGCGCCGCGCAGCTCAGGCATCGGCGCTTCACGCCGAGTTCGGGTTTACTCACTGGGATTATCCTTTCGAAAAACAATCTAAAGTCTCGCCTTAAAGACCCTCGATCGCGCGAGCCCGCATTCGGTTCGCGAATGGAGGTCTCTCATGAATCGATTTGACCTTCGAGCGTTCAGCGCATGATCAAGGCTCCCCTGGTCGCGAGGATTGGAGAGCCAGCCATGTCGAGACGGCCACGCAACCATTATTGTCCCAGGCGTGGCCTTCGCCGTCGGAGTCGACAGCCGCGCCCTCTTCTTTCGCTTGTCACGCCGCCACGAGAGATGATCTCTCGATGGTCGCCAGCACCCTGCCGCCCATGATTTCAAGCAGCACGCGAACGCGCCCGCTTTTATCGAGCCGGACCAGTTCGCCGACAGCTTCGGCCAGCGGCCCGGCGGTCACGCGAATGGCTTGCCCCTCCATGAGATCGCGATCAAAGCGGCAAATACCGGACTCGTCCACATAAGCAATGATCGTCTCGACGACGCCGCGAGGAACGGGCACCGGACGCTCTTCGGCCATGATCAGACTCATGACGCCGAAGGTGCCGTTGATCGAGCGCCAGCGATCGCGCTGCAGGTCGAGCGCCACGAAAAGATAGCCCGGAAAGGCCGGCGCGTGGACGGCCTTTGTTTTGCGGGCGTGGCGCACGTTTCGCGACACCTTGGGCAGGAACACGCGAAACCCCTGACCCGCGAGTTGGGTTTCGGCGCCGTGTTCACGCTTGGGGAGCGCGCGAACGACATACCAGCGCTCGCCCGAACGCAGTTCCCCGCGATGCGACAATGTCCGCGAAGCGGCAGCGATCCGAGATGGCGACTTCGCGGTTGGAACCATGCTCGCGCCTGCGCCTCTCGTGGTTGACCCGTCCAACGTCACGCAAGGATTGAAGGGCCAGGCCCTCTTCGATGCGACTTGCTCCGTATCGTGTCGAGAGCGCACTCACCATGCCTCCCCGACGACGAAAAGCCGCCCGCGCCGCGAGAGAGCAATCCGCCTAGAGACGCCGAAATCCTTCTATATATCGAAATGCTTCTATATATATTGAGTCCATTGGTCAATTCGCCTTTCGCCCCGGGGCTCGCGATCTCGCGCCGAGGCTCGTGCGGGACAATGGTTCCCGACTGGAAGAGTGCGCGCCCTACGCCGCGAACCCGAGGCCGAGGGCCGCGGGGATACAATGGAGCGAGCGCTTTTTGCGAAACGCCTGTCGTGAGCGGCGCTGCCGCCCGAACCCCAGGGATTGCGCGACGCGAAGACGGTCTCTAGTCCGGCCAAAGCGGTCTTTGGACCTGTCACTGGCCGAATAGACTAAAGCCCCGGCGCATCAAAAGCGACGGGGCCGAGTCCGACCGGGAATATGCGCGGCGGCGCGCTTTCGGCGGCGCCGCCCGAACGTCGACCGCTCAGGCCGTAGCGGCGGCGGCGGTCTGCTTCTTCGCGATCTCGCGCTTCAATTCGCGCACGTTCTGCGACAATTCTTCATCATGCGACTTCGCGAGGAAGGCGTCGAGCCCGCCGCGATGTTCGACCGAGCGCAAAGCCGCGGCCGAAATGCGCAAACGCACGGAACGCGCCAGCGCGTCGGACGTCAGCGTGACATTGACGAGATTGGGCAGGAAGCGCGTGCGCGTCTTGCGATTGGAGTGGCTGACGAGATTGCCGGACTGCACTCCCTTGCCGGTCAATTCGCAACGACGGGACATGGATTTTCCTTTCGATAGACCAATGAACCACGGGCGGCGCGCGCATCGGCGCGTGTCAATCGCCATCCAGTGGTGATAATTCGGGCGAACACTCGCCGGCCCCGAAGCCGCGAGCCCTCTGGTTGCGAGGCTTATAAGCGCGAAACCGGGGAATCGTCAACCGCCCTGGCTTGCCGCCGCCGCCGCGACGACAAGCCACTAGACATCGGCGCGGTTCTTTGTTCTATGCCGTTTCGTCATTCCGAACGAGGCTCGCCCAGGGGCGCTTCCCGCCAAAATTGGCTTACGCGACAAAATTGGCTTACGCGACTTGGGGGGACTCTAACGCCGCATCGCTCGCGCACGAACCACTGACTTTAGAACTCTCTTGCGCGGTTTCCATTGCGATTTCCCAAGGCGCGCCCCGGGGCGCCCGACGCGCAGACGACGAAAGGAACGAAAACTCCATGGCCGCCAAAGCTATTCTGCATATGTTGAGCACGTTGAAGCACATGAGCCCCTTCGACGTAAACATGGCGGTCGACGCCGGCTATGACGTCACGATCCCCTACACCAACGTCACGATCGACGAGGTGTCGGCGCTGGTGCAGGACGCCATGTTCTCGCGCGCTCCCTCCGCCGCGCTGCGCACGGGCATATTTTTCGCCGGCCGCGACGCCGTGCTCGCCCTCGATATGATGGACACCGCCAAGAAGGCGCTGCTCAAGCCCTTCGAAGTGTCGCTGTTCGCCGATCCCTACGGCTCCTTCACCACCGCCGGCGCGATGGTGGCTTGCGTCGAAAAGCTGCTGCGCGAGAAAAAGCAGCGCGAGCTGAAAGGCGCCCGCATCGTGATTTACGGCGCGACCGGCGTCGTGGGCTATTCCGCCGGCGTGATCGCGGCGCTCGAGGGCGCGGATGTGACGATGGTCGGATACAGCGGCCTCGCGCGCGTGCAAAAACTGACCGAGGAGATCGAGCAGCGCTTTGGCGTGAAAGTGAAAGCCGCCGACGGCAGCACGCCGGAGCAGGTTCGCGCGCTGCTGATCGACCATGAGATCGCGCTGTGCGCGGCGCGCGCCGGTGTGCAGGTGCTCTCCAAGGACGATCTGGCCGCCGCCAAGAATCTGCTGATCGCCGCCGACGTGAACGCGGTGCCGCCGCTGGGCGTCGAGGGTTGCGGCCTGCACGACAATGGCGTCGTCATTTCGTCCCATGGCGCGCTGGGCATCGGCGCTCTCGCGATCGGCAATGTCAAATACGGCACGCAATCGGGCCTGTTCAAACAGATGACGGGCTCCAGCAAGCCGCTGTGCCTTGATTTCCGGGACGCCTTCGCGCTCGCCCGCACGCTGGTCTAAACCACCCCATTCGCGCCGCGGGAATAGTCTCGCGGCGGGTTCGGCGGCCGGGGCATGAGGCGCCGGCCCCAAGGTTTCTCGAAAGGAAACGCACATGGCTTTGATCAACAAGCTTCTGGTCGGCGAGTCGCTGGTCGGCGAAGGCAATGAAGTCGCTCATATCGACCTCTTGATCGGACCGCGCGGCAGCGCCGCCGAGCTGGCTTTCGCCAACGCTCTGGTCAACAACAAGGACGGCTTCACCACCCTTCTCGCGGTCGTCGCCCCGAACCTCCTGACCAAGCCGAACACGATCCTGTTCAACAAGGTCACGATCAAGGGCGCCAAGCAGGCCGTTCAGATGTTCGGCCCGGCGCAGGCCGGCGTCGCCAAGGCGGTCGCCGATTCGGTGGCCGAGGGCATCATCCCGGTCAGCGAAGCCGATGACCTGTTCATCTGCGTTGGCGTGTTCATTCACTGGGACGCCTCGGACGACGCCAAGATCCAGGATTACAACTACACCGCCACGAAGGAAGCTCTCGCGCGCGCCATCAAGGGCGAGCCGAAGGCCGCCGAGGTCGTCGCCAAGCGCAACGACGCCAAGCACCCCTTCGCCGCCCACTAAGGCGCGCGCCGGCTTGCGAAACTTTGGGGGAGCCGCGCGCGGCTCCCTTTTTTGTTCGTGGATTTCATGTCGCGAAAGCGGCCGCGGAGGGTTTCGCGCGGGCCCGTCGATTCAAGAAGACTCGGGTGAGGCAAGATGAAGCCTATCTACAGCAAGGATATTGTCGCGGCGAGAAAGGCGCGCTTGATTGACGCCTTCGGGGCGCTGAAGCAACGCGGAATCACCCCAAAACTCGCGGCCGTGATCTGCGCCGCCGATCCCGCCGCCGCGAGCTACGTTTCGGTGAAACGGAAACACACCGAAGAGATCGGCGGCGCCTTCGAGGTTGTCGATCTTTCCACGTTAGGCTCCGCCGACGCCGGAAGCCGCATGAAGGCGCTATGCGTTCGACCGGACGTTCATGGCGTCATCGTGGTCATGTCGTCCAAGCCGGAGATCGACGAGATCGAGCTGACGAATCTCATCCCCGCGAACAAGGACGTCGATGGACTATCGGCGGCCAATCTCGGAATGCTCTTGCAGAACGACCCGCGTCAATTTTTCACCGCGCCCGCCACGCCGCAAGCCTGTATCGTCCTCGCCGAGTCTGAAACCGAACTCACGGGCAAACACGTCGTCGTGATCGGCAGAGGTCGAACCGTCGGGAGGCCGCTCGCGAACATGCTGATAAGCGCCGGAGCGACGGTCGCCGTTTGTCACTCCAAAACGACGGATATTCCGCGAATAAGCCAATCGGCGGAAGTCGTCTTCGTCGCCACGGGAAGGCCGCGTCATTTTGGAAAAAAGTATTTTAGGGACGGACAGGTGATCGTCGACGCGGGGATAGGCTTTATCGACGGCCAATTGACCGGAGACGTCGACATCTCCGCCCTGGCCGAGCTAGACGTTGGTGTCACTCCGGTTCCCGGCGGCGTCGGACCGCTCACATCGGTCCTGATCCTCGAAAATTTGCTGAATCTTATCGAAATGCAAAGCGGAAACGAGTCAACGTCGCCCGAGCTGGCGGCGCGATGACCAGCGTCGTCGGCTGGGACATTGGCGGCGCGAATCTCAAGGCGGCGCGCGCGGAAGATGGGCGCATTGTCGCCGTGACGCAGCAGCCTTGCGCGCCACATCTCGGCTTGGCTTTTGTCGAACAAGCGATTCGCGCGGCGAACGCGATCCTCGGCCCTGCCGATCTTCACGCCGTCACGATGACGGCGGAGCTTTCCGACGGCTTCGAGGACCGTTTGCGCGGCGTCGCTTCCATCGCCGCGATCTTTACGCATGAAATCGACGCGCCTGACATCGTCTTTTACGCCGGCGTCGCCGGCTTTGTCGGCAAGGCGGACGTTGCGCGAGCGGCCCCCGCCATCGCCTCGGCCAATTGGCGCGCCAGCGCCGCGCTGGTCGCGCGAGGCCGCGCGGAAGCGCTGTTCATGGACATGGGCTCGACGACGACCGACATCGTTCCGATTCGCGGCGGGGCCGTCGCGGCGTTTGGCGAAGGCGACGCCGCTCGTCTCGCTTGCGGCGAACTGGTTTACACAGGTCTGCTGCGCGGCGCGCCGGCGGCGGGCCTCGCCTTGGCGCCTGTCGATGGGCAATGGACGGCGTTGGTCGACGAGCAATTCGCGACCATGGCCGACGTGCACCGCATCCTTAACAATATTCCGCCCGGCGCCGACGTCGCGCCAACGGTCGACGGCCGCGCCAGGACACGCGAGGCCAGCCGCGCGCGATTGGCCCGCATCGTCGGCCGCGACGCGCGCGACGGCGCCGAAGGACAGTGGGATGCGCTCGCGGCTTTTTTCGCCCGGGCGCAAATGCGGCGGATCGAGGACCAAATCGCGCTGATCGCCTCGCGCGACGCCTTCGTTTCGCGCGCGCCGATCGTCGGCGCCGGCGTCGGCCGCGGCGTCATCTCCGCCTGGGCCAGGAGAACGGGCCGCGAGTTTCATGACTTCGACGAATTTATCCCGGCGACGCCGGAGGCGAGAGCCGCCGCCAGCGATTGCGCGCCGGCCTGCGCGGTGGCGTTGCTGGCGAGCGAACCGCCAGTCGATCACAGATAGCCGCGTGTTCGGCATGCTCGGCGTGTTCGAAATGTTCGGTGGGCGCTTCCTCTGACATATAAGACTCCAGAAACCTTTGTCGCGGCGGCGACCCTATATCAACGGCCGGCGCCGACAAAATCGCGGCCTGTTCGCGGTCAAGCTAGAAAAATTCGTCGCCGCGTTTATCTAACTTCACTGGAAATAAACGCCGCTTTTCGGGCCAAGGCTCGGCTTCCCGGCGAAGTCCTCGGTGGACCCGGGGGGCAAAGCGAAAAGCCATGTTTTTCGAGGCGAAGGCGCGGCGTCAGATCCAGACTTCGAAAGCGCTCGGGCGATGAAGGAGGCATCATGTCAAGAAATCTCATCGCGGTCATGGCGCTTGCGGCTCTGTTCGCCGCCGCAGGGCAGCCGCGCGCGCAAGAAGTCCCGCCAGCTTGCAATCCAAAAGTCGGACACGCGAACGCCAGAATCGAATGCCTGACGAAGATGGTTATTTCGCTGAACGAAAAACTCGGCGAGTTGCGCGGGGAACTCGACAAAAGCGCCAAATCGGCGGATTCATCAGCCTATCTGACCCGGTCCGAGTTTGACTCCGTTCTGGCGGACTATGTGAAATACAACTCTCCGGTGGCCATCAATTTGGCGATTGAGCCGAGCAATAGCCAAATGGACGGGCGTTGTCTCGAGGCCTATAGCGGCCAGGTGGGCGTCATGGCGCAAAAGCCGTGCAATTTTGACACGAAGCCGCAGCTGAAATGGCAGTTCCTGCCGGTGACGAGCATGTCCTCGGCGAGTCGATAATCGCGGAGGCGCGTTTCGCCAAGTCACGGCGCGCGCCGGGCGAAGATGATTTGCGTGTCGCCATAGCGGCGCGCATCTTCGCGCGCGAGCCCCACGGGTAAATCCAGCGCCGCGCCCGCCGCCTCCTCGATCACGACGAGCGCGCCCGGCGCCAGCCAACCGCCGCGCAGCAATTCGTTCAGCGCCAGCG